>CAZTLI010000020.1:0-24388 GCA_964614375.1 uncultured Anaerolineaceae bacterium | reverse complement strand
CAGTGGGCTTGGCTTTTTTCTAGCAGCGTGGTTTTAACCCGCTGCGGCACACGACACTCTCAACTCAAAATCCTAACTTAACAGTATTGAGCCAGAGGCTAGTGACAATATATAACGCACCCCATTCGCCAGAAGGACACATGATCCTATCGTGTGGATTTAGGTATCATTCCCACTCAATGCCAGTTGCAGCGAGAGGAAGAGCGTCATCCAGCGCGCCAGTGTATTGCCATACATACCCTCGTATTTCTGACGACTGGTGAAGGCCTCGACCATCGGGCGATAAACTGTCGGCTCGAAATAGTCGGGGAGTATACTGTGCGCGCCCAGCAGCGTTTCGCGCAAATTGTGCATAAACGTTTCGTCCAGCCAATTTTCCAGCGGGAAGGCAAAGCCCTGTTTGCGCTTGTTCGCGACTTTTTCCGGGATGTGACGCGCCGCCAGTTCACGCAGCACGAGTTTATTGGTTTTGGGCGACGACTGCATGTAGTATGGCAGCGTCAACCCAAACGCGAAGAAGTCTTCATCGAGCATCGTCTGATACACGGGCATTGTGCGCGATGTGACCGCTTGCTCAACAAAGAGCGCTTTGTTCATCATAATCACGCGCCCTTTGACCTCAGTGGCGAAGGCCGTTGTCCGTTCGACCCATGAGGCATTGTGCGGCAGATGATACTCCCATTTTTGGGCGAAATGACGAGATGCGGGCATAAATTGTTTATCGCGCAATAAGTCCTGTTGAAATTCGAGCGTCACTGGATAAAAGATAATCGCCAACATGGTCGCGAGGTCAGTCGCTTCGCGCAGTTCGTGGATGCGGCTGGGCAGCTTGTTGCGGAGAAGACCCACTTGTGCCAGTGGCGTTAAGGCCATCGCCACACTTTGCCAGCCCATACGCTGCATTCCTATCGGCAGCCTCTGCACAAAACGCACGGGCGCAATACGCTGGATAATGCCACCAAAACCATAGGCTGTATCCGCGCCAGTGCCAGACAGTGCAATCTGGCTGGATTGTGCCATGTGACGGGTGATGATATGCAGCGGATAGAGCACAATATCGGAGATAGGGAGAGCAATGCCAGACAGCAGGCGCGTAAAGGCATCCCAATCGCTGGGCACTTGTGTAATGTCAAAGGTGGTGTGGGGCGTGCCAATGTGGTTGGCAACAGCTTGGGCGGCCCACGTTTCGTCAAATTCGGGTTCGGCAAAGCGCATATTGAATGTCTGCAAGCGCCCGTTGAGTTCTTCTCGCCCGATAGCACTAATCAGGGATGAATCAATCCCACCGCTCAGATAGGCGCTAATCGCCGGGGCAAACCCCGTCTGCCGCAAAATGGCTTGATGCAATAAGTTACCGGCCTTTTCGATGGCGCTGCCCATCGTCAGGCTGTGATCAGGGGCAATCGCCCAACGATGATAGTGGCGCTGTTCCACCTGCACATTATCATCACTCACATGCGCCACCACCATTTCGCCCGGCTCAACCAGGCGTATACCCTGATACACCGTCAACGGTGCGGGCACATACATCATCATCGTCAGGTCGGCAATCGCTTGACGGTCTGGCGTGGTATCGACACCGGGTACTGCCAACAATGCCCGCACTTCACTCGCGAAGGCAAAGCCGCCTTTGAAAGCCGCGTAATACAGGGGTATCGTCGCGACACGATCCCGGGCGATGATGAGCTTGCGGTTTTTATGGTCGTAAATCGCGACAGCGAACATCCCATGTAGATGGTCGATAAATTGCTCGCCATATTCACAATACAGCGGTGGCAGCAGTGCGGCGGGATGGTCATCGCGGATGGTATAACCAGCAGCTTCTAATTTGTGTTTGATAGCCCCCGTATCATAAAAGAGTCCATCACATACTGCCCAAATCTGTCCATCCGGGCTAACAGAAGGCACACAACCGGGCGTATAGGGTGCTGTATGATTGCGATGGGCATAGACCATGCCCGCGTCACCCTGTATATGCTGGTCTGTGCCATGGGGTGCGCGAGGCTTCAAATATTGAAAAAATTGTGCCGCAAGTGCATCGGTACTTGCTGGATGAAGGCCAACCCATCCGCCAATTGCGCTCATAATTTTTCCTTCTTCATAACTAAAGTGCAGGTATAGCAGCTATCGTGGGACGGGCATGTGGATGCAGTGCCAGATAGGTGGACATGAACAGCGTCACATGGCGTCCCAGATTATTGCCAACCATGCCGGGATAAGGACGACCATCACAAAAGGCTTCAATCATCGGCTTATAGGCTTCGGGTTTATAGAATTGCTCAAGTCCGCTGTCATTGGCCAATAGTAAATCGCGCAGCGCCTGTTTAACATCAGGGCTGACCCACGATTCAAGCGGAAATGCAAAACCCTGTTTGCGTTTGGTGGCGATTTCCGGGGGCAATAGACGGGCAGCCAATTCGCGCAGAACGGGTTTATTGGTCTGTTTGGTCGCCAGCAGATGTGGCGGCAGGGTGAGGCCAAATGTGAA
This sequence comes from uncultured Anaerolineaceae bacterium, assembly GCA_964614375.1. Lineage (GTDB taxonomy): Bacteria > Chloroflexota > Anaerolineae > Aggregatilineales > Phototrophicaceae > CAZTLI01. The sequence continues at coordinate 21,900 of CAZTLI010000020.1, read as the reverse complement.
CAAGTCCTCGTCGAGCAGCGGCATTCGTACCTGTAGACCTTCTTTCATACTCACGGCATCTTCAATATAGAGGATACGCTGGGGTTCTAGCTGGCGGGCATTGAATTCAATCGCGTGTGCCATCAGTCTTTCGACCCATGTCGCGTCGGGTTTTTGCTGCCATTCTGTTGTGAACAACCGACGCACGGGCTGTACATCGAGTGACTGCATCAGTGCGGCTTGTTGGGTGCGGCTGGTTTTGCGGAACAGCACCTCTGTCGTGCCGGGGATGTCTGTCGCGATGCTCATCGCTTTAAATCGACCCGCAAGGCGCTTGCGGACAAGCCCGGCATTTGCCAACGGATTGAGCACACTCGTACCAAATGCCCAGAACAACCGTTGGACAGCGACGGGCAGCAGTTGAATCCAGCGCACAGGCCACAAATTCTGAAACGATGCGCCATACCCAAAGGCCATCTCTGCCCCATTGCCAGACAACACCACCGGGACGTGTTGGCGCACCTCGCGCACCAGCGCATGATTGGCAAAGACCACGATGTCAGTTATCGGTTGACCAATATGCTGCAATAAACCCGCGACATCTGCCCACGTACCAGACACGCCGCTCATATCCATTACGTGATGCTGGCTGTGAATGGCATTGGCAACAAGCAAGGCCCAGCGGGTTTCATCGGCTTCGGCTTGATCAAAGCGCACATTGAAGGTGTGCAACTGTGAATCCATCACTTGTCGGGCGGTGGCGCTGATAAGTGACGAATCAATCCCACCACTCAGATAGGCCCCATAAGGAATAGCATCGGCAATTTGTGTTCGCAGGGCCGCTTGCATCAGGTCGTATGTGCGTTCGACTGCCGATTCGAGGGTGTGTGAATCGTCTGGCGCGATAGTCCAGCGATGATAAAAGCGCGTTCGATAATGAACGGTCTCGCCATCATACTGAGCAATGAGTAGCTCGCCCGGTTGCAGCGTGCGAATGCCTTTATAAAACGTCGCTGGCGCAGGGATGAAAAACATCGCCACAAGGTCGGCAATGGCCTGTGCATCTGGCGCGGTATCAACGTCGGGCAAAGCTCGCAGCGGCGGCACTTCACTGGCAAAGGCCAATGTCTGCGCCATTGGTGCATAGAACAGCGGTTTCAGTCCGAAGCTATCTCGTGCTAATAACAAGCGGCGCTGCGGGCGATCAAAAATCGCGATAGCAAACATCCCGCGCAAATGTGACAGGCATTCATCGCCATATTCTGCATATAGACACGCAACCAGTTCGCTGTCACAGGCAGGGTGCTGGCCCCTGGCAGCGAACTGCTGTTGGAGTTCCCGGCGATTATAAATTTCACCATCCACCAACGCCCAGATATCTTTGGCGGGAAGGTGGATTTTGGGTGGGTTCTGGTCGTGTCCGTTTAATTGAAGGTTGGTGTAGACAAGCGCGGCGTCTGTCCAGTGTTGGGCCAATTGATGCTGTGTTCCGCGATGACGCAAATACCGTTCCAGAGTAGATGCCCCTGTTTGACCATCCGGCATCGCTCCTAACCAACCGCCTATTCCACTCATAATGACCTTTATAATTACAACAACAGATTTTGAATCAACACTTTAAATATGAATATCGCACAAAAATGCAGAAAGGTTTCAAATCTGTGTAATTCCTGCGTATATCAGCTGGCACTATACTAGAGACTGTGGTCTTGTTGTGTCAATGCGAGATGTGTAGACAGCACGATCATCACCCGCCGCGCGAGTCCATTCCCTTTCACACCCGGATAGGGCCGGGCATTACAAAAGGCCTCGACCATCGGTTGATAGGTTTCGGGGCGGAAGAATTCGGCAGCGGGACTGTGCCCGACGAGCAAACAATCGCGCAGATTATCTCTGAAATCGTTCGCGACCCAGTGTTCCATTTTGAACGCAAAACCCTGCTTGGGTTTATTGACAACTTCTGGTGGCAAGTGCCGTTCGGATAGCGCCCGCAAGACGATTTTGTTGCCTTCTGCCGTCGTTTGTAAATGTGATGGCAATGTGATGCCAAATTGGTATAAATCATTATCGAGCATCGGCATCCGCACATCTAACCCTTCGCGCAAACAGACCGTATCTTCCATATACAGCGTACTGGATGCTAAATCGACGCGCACTTTACATTCTGTCGCGAGGGCGGAGATTTGCTCCACCCACGAAGCCGATTCAGGCAGGGCATGTTCCCACTTCGGTTCAAACAGACGGCGCACTGGCAAATAGTCATAAGGCTGCAAAAAGGCGTCAATTTCTTGATGGTTCAATTTCCGCAGCAGCACTTCAACGGTCGAAACCATGTCGTTGGCTTCGATCATCTCGCGGAAGCGTTTGGGATATTTCTTGCCAATCAGCCCCAATTGCGCCAAGGGTTCGAGCGCCAGCGCGCCACCCTGCCACAAACCCCGTTGCAGCGAATTGGGCAGCCATTGCATCCATTCAATTGGGGCGAGGCGGTCAAACACCGTGCCATAACCAAAGACACAATCTGCACCTGTGCCCGAAAATGCCATTTTGACCCGTTCGCGAATTTTCCGCGCGAGCAGATTATTGGCAAAATAGGTAATATCGCTGAAGGGCTGCGCCACATGCTGCATGAGGCCGGTGATGTAGTCCCAAGAACCCGGATAACTATGCAGCGCCATCGTTGTATGTTCGCTGTGAATATGATCAGCGACGACCCGGGCAGCCCACGTCTCGTCATATTCGGTTTCAGCAAATTCCATATTATACGTCAGCAGTTTGCTATCGGTAATCCGCTGCGCCGCGACACTCACCAGCGATGAATCAATCCCGCCACTGAGGAACGTCCCGACAGGCACACCGGGTTCGATCCGCTTGCGAAGTGCATCCAGCAATAGTGATTCGGCACGGGCTGCCGCGTCATCAAGCTGAATATGCTCATCGCGCACCAGCACTTCTTGATAAACCTGTCGTGTATTCAGCCATACGCGGTCATTTTCAAAGCGCGCGGTCATAATTTCGCCCGCGTGCAGGCCACGAATCCCTTTGTAGAATGTCAATGGGTTGGGCGTATAAAACAACGCGGATAAATCGTGTAAGGCCTGCGGGTCGGGGGATGTATCGACACCGGGAACACGCACAAGGGCCTGCACTTCACTGGCGAACAGCATACATCCATCAATGTGGGCATAAAACAGATGCCGCACACCTCTAGGGTCACGGGCCAGAATTAAGGTTTGTGTGCGCGTATCATACAGGGCAAGGCTGTAAATGCCGTCTAATCGCTCGACAAAGCCGAAGCCATCTTCTTCATAAAGATGGGGGATGATTTCGGCATCGTTTTCAGTCTTGAGCGTATGCCCATGTGAACGGAGTTCGCGGCGGAGTTCGTGATGATTGTAAATCGCGCCGTCACAGATTGCCCAGATGCTTTTGTTTTCTGTGGCATAGATTTGTGGCGCTGTCTCGTTTCCACGCAGGTTGAGATAGGTGTGGACGAGTGCAGCATGGTCAAAACGTTGTGTCCCCTGTGCGTCTGGCCCGCGATGGTGCAGCGCGCGCTGCAATCCGGCTGCAACAGCCTGTCCATCGTCTATTCTGCCTACCCAACCCGCGATTCCACTCATGTGTTATCCAATGCTTCCTTCAAAACCAGTCTAGTTTGACAATGCCCTGGATAGGCTTTCGCCTATTCCATCATTAAATTTCAGTCTGCCTGAACCCGCAAGCCCCTAACTGTCATTATTTTGCAAAGAAACGAAATTCAAACAAATTCACAGTATTATGGTTTTAGCGGTTGCCCCAGTGTCAACGGCACTTTAGTCCCGCTTGATTATTCCTCATGGTGTCCTCCAGTTTTATACCGATTCACGTAACCTCGATATGACTAGAACGGTAGACACCTGGAGCCTGCCTTGCGCGCAATTGTAAGGGAGGTATTAGGCAGGCGTAAGGTCATGCCGTATATGCTAAGCATACACGAAATAAACCCACTTAAAACTTTTGAGGTGCGGTGATGGTGCTGCAACAAAAACCCAATCCCGAACATACGCCCTTACAAACTGTTATTGAGTTTGGGTTTAATATTCCATCCATCCTCACACCCTATCAACGGGTGGTGAAACGGTTGAACGATCTGGTGCTCTGCGCGCTCTTTCTCCTGTTTTCGCTGCCTGTGATGCTGGTTATCGCGATTTTATTGCGGCTGGAATCATCAGAAGCGATTTTGAAGCGGCATCAACGGCTTGGCGAAAAAGGCAAGCTGTTCACATTATATGCCTTTCGCACATCGGTGGCTTCGATTATTCCGTGTTCTGGTGATGATGGCCAAGTGGAATATCGCCGTCCGTCGCGGGTGGGATATTTCTTGATACAGACTCATCTGAACGAACTGCCGATCTTGTTCAATTTGTTGAAGGGCGATATGACGCTGGTCGGGCCGCGTCCTGAATCGCCCCGCGCGATTTTGGGCTATGAACCCTGGCAGCGCCAACGGTTTAGTGTGCCGCCGGGATTGATCTGCTGGTGGCATGACGATGAACAGACGGCGCGGCCTGTACCCTATAATCCGGTCAACGATTTGTATTATGTGCAGAATTATTCGCTGCGGCTCGACTTTATGATTTTGTGGAAGACCGTCCCCCTGCTGTTTAAACGGCCCGGGGCGTTCTAACCGGGCTATGTGATGACCCGACGCATGTGCCATTGATCCCGCAGGCCTTTTCGGAGGGGAAAAGGTCGCACCGGGTATATCATGCACAGCCCCAGTGCGTCAGATAATGGTCACAGATAGTTCGGACGGGCGATGGAAGCCTCCCCCATCGCCCTTTTATTTTGGATTGCGACTAGTCTTGCTCCAACCCTTCGCCATAGACCAGTGTGTCGGGATGAAATCCGTACCAGCCAAACCAGAATGCCAGATGTCCAGCGATGCGCGGCAGGGTTTCGCCATCGGGGCCGATGAGGGCATCTTCGGTCATCTGCCAAACATCGCCATTCTCGTCAATGACCTCACGCGCCGAGTCGCCGGGACTGAACATATGGTCACCGCGTTCATACGCCCGAACAGCCGCACCACCCGGCTCGAAGAAGCTGCGATCTGGAGTCGCACGGGCAATGATGACGAGATTCGTCCCCGCCAGTACGTCATTCACCACGCCCACATCGCCTATATCCGGCAAAATATCCGCCAATGGATAGGCTTTGGGTGTGCGGTTGATGATGAGGGCGAATACCATATCTTTGTTATCGCGCTCGCCGGTGTCGGTCTGCCAGACCGGGAACATGAGGTCGGGCGAGTTGAAATAGTCTGCATAGGCCGCGCCATTGGTATAATCGCGTGGGTAGCCTGTATCGAGACTGAGCACACTGGTATCGGGATGTTCTTCCAACCATGTCCCCCAATCCGTCACGACGACAGGCAGCAGCGGCAGCACAATATCGCTGGTTGCCAGCGGGCCAAACGCGGGTTCGCCTGTGAGGGCATTCCAAACGGTATCTGTATTGCGGTCATACATCAGTTTATTGGAGCGCATGAGCATTCCAGTAGAGCCGAAGATCAGCACCGTATCGCCCATTTCGACGGTTGTGCCGTCGAGGTCAGTATACGTGAGGTTGGGGATGGTTGTGTCGTAGAGGATGCCCGACCCGCACAACGTACAATAGGCCAGCATCACCGGACGCCCCGCCACATAGCCAATCGTGCCTTCCAACACGGGTAAGGGGTCGCTGCCGTCATTCACGTCGGGTATCGTATCGCGCACGTCGTCCCATGGGCCGTCAATCCAACCGAGCGCTTCGACGGCGACCCAACCCGCTTCGGGACAACCAGCCGACTGCCCCGCGATGTGTACCCAATCGTCCCCATCGCGCGCCATCGCCCGGAATTCGGTGGGGGCGCGGAAGTTACAGACCTGTTCGCCGCCTACTGCATCATACATCGGCGTATGCCCAAACACGTCGTTGAACATTTCGTGCCAGTTGAGCAGTCGCAGTGGATAAGCGCGACTATCGCCGTCGATACTCACGCCGAATACCAGTTCATCCGCTGCGGGATAGGCGCAATCAGTCCCGCGACAATACTGCCGGAATGCCTCGCCCTCGGCCTGTGCGTCATCTGGCGAAATTTGGCGGGCGTTAATCAGCGCCGGAATGCCATCCACGCGCACGCCGCCCCACACCGGTTCAACCAGATTGACACGACTGGTCGCCATCACACCGGGACGCCAGAAGCGGGCAAAGTCCGGGTCTACAAATACAGATAGCAATAATCCTTTAAATTCATCATAATCAGGCGGTAAGGCAATGTCGTTTTCCGCCGCCCACTGAAAAAATCCACGCCAGCCAATTGATGCAGGTTGGCCTGTGAGCAGTTCCAGCGCATCCAAAATCGCGCCTTCCAGAAGGGAGCTGCGGGTGAAATAAGCCACGTCGATAAGCGGGGCGACATACAACGGGTCGCCACTTTCCCCAATGATGCGGAAGAAATCCGGGTCGCCCGCCGCGCGCGTCCGCGAATCGGTCACCTGTCCAATCATTTGAATCATCGTGCCGCGATAATCGTTGATGTTGATTTGTGATTGGGCAATGGTCGGCTCTGGTCGCAGCCACAACACGGCTGCCGCTATCGCAATCACCACAAACGCCAAGATTAGTTTTCTGTCCATAGCACTCCCTCAATGCTCAACTTGTGATGCTTGTAGTGTCGAGGACAGTTGTTACATAAGGCTTGCAGATGCACTTTTCATCCTTTGATGGTATGGTAGGTAGAACATATAGTTTACCTACAATCCATATTTGTCATTATGAAAACGGCAATTAGCTTATTTTCAGGGGCAGGTGGTTGTTCCCTGGGCTTTTCATGGGCAGGATTTGAAATCTTGCTGGCGATAGATAACGCACCCGCTAGCGTTGCGACTTATCGGCTGAATTTTTCGCAAACGCTGTGCTGGCAGCGCGATATTCGTCAGTTATCAGCCAAACACATCCTTGATGCGGTAGGATTAGCTCCCGGTGAACTCGACTTTTTAATCGGTGGGCCGCCTTGCCAGGGGTTTAGCTCGGCAGGTGCGCGTTTTTGGGATGATCCTAGAAACCAATTGCTCCACCACTATATTCGGTTATTACAGGGCATCAAACCACGTTGGTTTTTGATGGAAAATGTCGAAGGATTATTGACGGCTGATAATGGTCGCTATATTTATGAAGTGACTAAAGGGTTTCTTGATATTGGTTACAATGTGCAACTGCATAAGATGTATTGCCACTGGTATGGACTACCACAAGTACGTAAACGTGTCTTTCTTGTAGGAACAACCGGTATCGAACACTTCTCGTTTCCCGAACCCACTCACGACGCAACACCGTCTCTATTTGACACACTACCCATGCTGACTATTATGGATGCACTCGCCGACCTGCCACCTGTGAGCGCCGATCCTGCTTCGATTTTGCCCTATCAGCAACCGCCGTATAATGACTTTCAACGAATGATGCGCGGAAAGGATGTGCGCGACCATTGGGTATCTGATCTTAAACCAGATGCCCTTGAGCGCATTGCAATGCTGCGTCCGGGTCAAACAATGAAGGATTTACCTAAAGACATGCAACATCCATCGTTTAAGCGCCGTGCCTACCGCCGGGTAATGGATGGCACACCGACTGAAAAGCGAGGCGGCGCACCAGCAGGCCTAAAACGCCTTGAGGCCGATAAGCCTTGCCTGACCATCACATCTGCTGCGATTCGGGAGTTTGTTCACCCGTTTGAAGACCGTTATTTGACTCTGCGAGAATGTGCTCGTATACAATCATTCCCCGATAGTTTCGTGTTTGATGGCAATCGGAGTGCAATTGCACAGATGATCGGCAATGCGATTCCTCCGTTAATTGCAAAACAACTAGCGACACATTTTGAGCATCAGTCAAAGCGACAACCCCTATTGGACAAGAACGGAGCGGGACATTTGATCGGGTACTATTTAACGAAAGCGCAATCCATGAGTCCGGCATTATCCAAAACCCGCGACTTACTGCACCAGCTACAAATTGAAAATTCGTAATCAATGATGAGCCTTTCCAAAGCACAATTTGCCCAATTAAATCAAGCACGCACGGTGGGTGGTACACCTTCAATTTATGTGACGAATGGTGAATTGCTTTTTTTACTGTGTCTTGTCTATCGTGATTCGAATCTTGTACCACCAGACTTGTTGGCCTGTACGCGATGTGGAATAGAAACGCAGCATTTTTATGACATAGCCGTGAATGCTGTGATTTGCCATGACATTACTGATGATGAAATAGGCAACCAGCGGATTGAACACAGACTGTCACAATTGATCGCGGTTGATGCGGACTTATACACCTATTTTTTGGCGCTGGTTAGCCTGCATTCACAACGTCGAAAGTATCGTGCTATTCTGGATTTTCAACCGATGCCCGACCTTGAAACAGTGCTGCCGCGCGGATTGCTCGATTTAGGAGCGATGACACATGATACGCTGGCTACCTGGCTGGTCTGGCGAAAATTCCTCTACGACATTGATAATCGGGCAGCACAAACAACTGGTTATCTATTTGAACCTATTTTAGCAGCAGCTATCGGTGGCGTGTCTTATAGTGCTAGGAAGTCCCCCATCAGAAGGTCGGGGGCCGGGTCTGGACGACAAGTGGATTGCATCATCAATAAAGAGGCGTATGAATTCAAAATGCGCGTCACAATTGCTGCTAGCGGTCAGGGACGATTTGCGGAAGAACTCAGTTTTGCAGAAGATTGTGCGTTGTCGGGTTATCGCCCTATCCTACTCGTGCTCGACCCAACTCCATCGAGTCGATTAGACGAACTGACAGCAGCCTATCAAAAATACAATGGTATAGCTTATGTTGGCGATGCAGCATGGGCACATCTTGAAGATAAAGCGGGCACAATCATGGCCCGATTCTTGACCACATATATTCGAGAACCCCTGGCAAAAATTGTTACTACCCATAGAGGCTTATCTCCAATCGCGCTTGATTATGATGAGGCCAATAACCGCATCTCACTTACGATTGGCGCAACAACTTATCCCCTCCGACAGCATCTAAATTGAAGTCATAAGAATAAGACGGCTGTGCCAATCATGGCGATGACCGTTCCAGCGATGGCGCGGCGGGTGATGCGTTCTTTGAAGACGATATAACCAACGGGGATGAGGAAAATCGGCGTGAGATTGCTGAGGGTGGATGCGATGCCCACCTGCGTGTGTTGGAGCGATACTAGCACGAACGATGCGCCAATTACTGGCCCACTGATTGCGCCGACCATTAAATGGCGCAGGGCTTGCGGATATGACCAGAGGATTCGCCATTGGACTGCGCCCTGTCGCCGGACGAGCAAATACAACCAGACTCCTGCGCTGGCGAAGAACAGCCGAATCAATGCCGCGCTCAAGGGGTCGAAAGCACCCGCCACACCTTGACTGGAAAGGACGAAGGAAAACGATTGACCCAATGCGCCCAGCATGGCAAACAGGATACCGGCACGATAGGCTTCGGGCGTATTTTTGGGTTTTTCATCGTCGCGCGAGTCCTGTTCACCTTCCGAAACGACAAACGCAATCCCGGAAATGGTCAACGCAATTCCCACGATAGCGAGCGCATCCAGCACCTGCCCCAGAAAAATCCACGCCCACACTGCGCTCAACAATGGCCCCAGCGACGCAATCAACAGCGATAGGCGCGGGCCGATACGGACAAAGGCATGGACAATGGCGATAGACGACAACCAGAAGCCGATGATGCCCGATGCGCTTAAAATCAGCAACCGTTCGGGTTCGACATGGGTCGGTAGTGGATTGCCTACAATGAGCCAGCGCAGCCAGAACATGCAAAACAGACCAATCGGCACTGCCCCCGCCATCACCAATGTGGGGCTATACCGTCTGCCAGAGAGGGTTAAAAACGTGGATGTGGCGCTAAAGGCCAGCGCCGCAAGCACGGCTGTGATTTCGCCTGTGATGTCCAGGGGCGTGTTCCTTGTGTTGTCTTTGCCGTGTGCATTATAAGCAGCGCCGCCAATCCATATAGAACCATTCGCATCAGACTCAGGCCAGATACAGCGGCTCTATATACACCACCTGCATAACACGCTATAATATCGTCACATTCTGGCCTCCATAGCAGGACATTGAACATGCGTATTGTCTATGTTGAAGATGAACCCGCCAATCTCTCTCTGGTTGAGCGCATCGCCGCTGCCGACCATTTTGAGGTGATTACCTATCAGGATGCTGAGAGCGTGCTGCACAATTTTGAAGTCGATCAGCCGGATTTGATGATTGTCGATATTGCGCTTGCGGGCGCGCTCGATGGTCTGGAAATGGTGCGGATGATTCGCGGCGCGGGTTTTACCATGCCCATCATCGCCGTGACCTCACGCGCTGCCGAAGCGGAATGTCTCGAAGCGGGGTGTAATCACTATTTCGTGAAGCCGATTCCGGTGAATGAATTCTGGCAGTTACTCCAGCACTATGCCGCCGAATATTGATGCTACTAAGCAGGTCTGCCTTTTCCGCATCCAATTGATATAAAATCCCATACAGCCTTTAGCGTGGCATCTGTTGTAGATCATAATTCTTGCGGAATCCACGCGGATGTTACACTGATTACATAGACTCTCACTGATAACGGGTCGATAAAATCATTGGTGACACACTATGGGCAAAAAACACGAAGCACAACGCAGGCACGCACAGCATTATTTGGACCAGCTTATCGCACTGGATAAGCGCTACGTAACCAGCGGTGCGGACGCGCGCGCCATCCTCGAACAATTCGACCACGATTGGGCGCAAATCCAAACCGGGCAGCACTGGTCAGCAGCATGTTACACACAACTGGACACAGCAGCCACCATCTGCATGACCTACCCCGATGCAGGCGGTTATCTGCTCGGCCTGCGGCAGTCCCCACATGAACGTATGGCATGGCTGGAAACGGCACTCACCGTCGCGCGGCAGACTAAATCACGCATGTACGAAGCGATGCACCTCGGCAACCTGGGCACGGTATTCATGACAATGGGGCAATATGACAAAGCCATTGCCTGCCATGAACAGGCGCTGGCTATCAGTTATGAATTGAAGGCAAGCGGCGCGATGGCAGCGAGTCTCGAAGGATTGGGGACGGTCTATGCGCGCTTAGGGCACTACAAAAAGGCCATCGACTACTACGAGCAGGCGCTGGCTATCCAACAACGCAATCAGAACCGTCGGGCTGAGGGCACACTGCTGGGAAATATTGGCACCGCCTATCGAAATCTTGGTGAAATAGAACAGGCCCTCGACTATCTCAGTCGCGCGCTGGCGCTGAGCCGTGAGATGGGTGATTTGCAGCATGAATGTGGCTGCTTGAGCAATCTGGGCACAATCTATACGACTGTGGGCGATGTCGAACGTGGTCTCGCCTATCAGGAACAGGCGCTGGCTATCAGCCGTGAATTGGGGTCGCCCTATCTGCGCGCACATGTACTCGGTAATCTGGGACAAGCCTATGCAGACCTGATGGATTTTGAGCGCGCGCGCGATTATCTCAATCAAGCCTTGCGGTTGTTCCGTGACAGCGGCGACCGCTTCGGCGAGGCGAATGTTCTGGGCAATATTGGTTTGATCTATCTCACGGATGTGCAGTTGGACACGGCTCTGGTGCATTTTAATCAGGCGCTCAACATCCAACAAGAGATTGGCGACCGGCGCGGTCAGCGTAACCAGTTGTGCAATATGGGGCAAGCGCACCTATACAGCGAGCAATTTGACCGGGCGATTGACTGTTTTGAACGGGCAAGCGGCATCGCGCGCGACATCGGAGACCGTCAGGTAGAAGCAGACATATTAGGTCAACTGGGGATGGCCTATCAATTGACGGGACAATACGACCGGGCGCTGTCTTGCCTCACAAAAGCGCGACAACGCTTCCAGTCTATTGGCGCGCAGGCGATGGTACAGCAAGCCGACGCCATCATCAAGCAGATTCAAGCCGAACAAAAACGGTCATCCTCTAACCCCAAACGATGGTGGCACAGATAGCAGCGTGTTCACGAGACAACATCATATCAAGGGAGCTTGATTGCCGAACGCACAGTCCTACTCAAATCCGGCTTCATCTTGCCATCGTTGTGGCGGGGGCAAGTCGATGGAGTTAATCAAACGGCTGTAGGTATGGGGTTTGCGCTGGTGCAGCAGCGGGAACAGGTCACGATAGCGCGTCAGTGATTGTGGGTCGAGGTCGGCGATGATGACTTCCGTCGTGTCGCGTCCGGCCTGGGCGAGGATAGTGCCTGTTGGGTCACAGATGAAGCTGCTGCCGTAGAACGTCACGCCATTTTCAACGCCGATGCGATTGGCGGCGGCGATAAACACGCCATTGGCAGCGGCATGACCCCGCATCACCGTCTGCCATGCGTCGCGCGAGTCGAAATCGGGGTCTGTCGGTTCTGAACCGATGGCAGTCGGATAGAAGATGAATTCCGCGCCGTTCATGGCATAAATCCGCGCCAATTCAGGAAACCATTGGTCATAACAGGTCGGCGCAGCAAGTTTGACCGCGCCAATATCATGCACGGGATAGTCAGCCGCGCCGCCGAAAAAGTCTGTCTCGTGATACCCTTCGCCCGATGGAATATGCACCTTGCGCGTATAACCAAGCAGCTCCCCATCTGACCCGTGAATCGTGGCGGTATCGTAATAGTCGCCTTCGCGTGTTTCTTCAAACAGGCTGCCGATAATGATCACTTTGTTTGTGCGCGAGAGTTCGCTGAAGAAGCGACTCGATGCGCCCGCTGCGAGCGATTCCGCCCAGCGAAAACCGGCTTTATCGCGCGTACCGGGAAAATAGGGCGACACCGAAAATTCGGGCAGACACACCAGGCGCGCGCCGTCTTCTGCCGCTTCTCGCACCAGTTGACGATAGGTATCCTGCATGGTCGCTCGGTCACCGGGCCATGCCAGTTGAATCAGTGCTACACGGATTTTCTGCATGTGGAATTCCCTACTCACCCTGCGGCAGCTGCGGACGTTGACCTGCCAGGCGTTGGTTCAATTCGGCCTCTAACTGTGCGCGACGCTCGGCGGCGGCTTCACGTCCGGCTTCCATCGCCGCTTCATAGCGTTCGTGGAATTTAGCGCGTATATCCCCGCCAGAAATCGGCGACAAATAGCGCACCATCAACACGCCGACCGCACCACCGACAGAAAATCCCGCTAACCAGCGCAAGACTTTTCGCATACATCCCATCCTATTCGCTGCGTTCAATCTCATTATAGTCTGTCGATGGTCTATCATCAATCTATCGCCTGGCGGATGATGCGCTACAATCGGCCTATCTGGTTTAATACGAAAGGACACATCATGAGCAAACAGGTCGTCCGCACAGACAAAGCGCCGGGCGCAGTCGGCCCCTATTCACAGGCCATTATCGCCAATGGGTTTGTCTTCACTGCCGGGCAGTTGGGTATCGACGTGAACACGAAACAGTTTGCAGAAGGCGGTATACAGGCGCAGACACGACAAGCGCTGAATAATGTACAGGCGGTGCTGGAAGCCGCCGGGACAACCCCCGAACGCGCGGTAAAGGTGACGGTATTCCTGGATAATATCAATGATTTCGCCGCCATGAACGCAGTCTATGAAGGCTTTTTTGGCGGAATGCCACCCGCCCGCTCCGCTGTAGAAGTGGCAAAGCTGCCGCTAGGCGCGCTGGTCGAAATTGAAGTGATCGCGCTGGCGGGCGATTGAGAAAAAATGGGCGACCTTATTTAAGCTAAAGATCGCCCCGATTCAGCTATAACCGACTGAGGAAGTCCTCAATCAGTTGATGCAGTTCCCAGCGTGTATCGTTGCTGAGGGGTTGCCCGGGCTGCAAATTTCGCAGGGTGGTCAGCGGGCGTGTGTCGCGGTCTTTATACTTCGCCGTCCACTTCGCCACCTGTTTCCAGTTCGAGCCGCTTTTATGAGACTGGCAGCGATAGACATTAAATTCATTTTCGACTTCACTGCCTTCCACATCCACCAGAATGGCGATGTTCATGGGATTGCGTTCGGCACTTAACCAGCGCGTGATGTCGTCAGCGAGATAATGCACCGCCGCGATAATCGACTCACGCGCCGCATTGTCACTATTATTCCAGCGCGTGGTATAGAGCGCATTTTGCATCTGCTCGACAACGGGCTGAACCGCACCTCGCCGCTGCATCACATCACCCGTCGTCGGATGCAAAATTTGATAATGCACCTGCTCAATCCCCCACAACGCGGGCTGAACTTCTATCGGTTCGCGCGTGACCTTCGTCTTGTTCGGTTCACACGGTCTGGGGAAGGTCTTGTCTTTCGTGGACATTCGTTGCCACTTGCGACGGCGACTCGTGCGACGGACATACCACACACCAGCACCGAGTGGCACGACCGCGGCAGCCACCAATCCACCCAGAAGCGGAATTAGCGGATTAGCCAGCGGATTTTCGGGTCGGACAATAATCAGTGCAAGTGACATGGTATAACCGCCAGCCGCGCTGCCAAATCCACTCACGACGACCACATATTGCCCGGTATGCGGCAGTTCTGTTTCGATGCGGGCGTTGAGGTCTGTGCCGGAATTATCATCTTCGGCGATGAGATTGTTGTTGATGTCATATAGTTGCAGCACCGTGTCTAAGCCCGATACAGGCAGCGTTTCAATCGTGATGGCATCTCCTTCCGTCCCGCTGAAGAGCCACGTTTCGGTACACTCTTCCTGGATTGTGCCTGTGACAGTTTCGTCATAGCTGATGAGGCGACCACCGCCGATGATGTCGGGGCAGGCAATTTCCGGTGTGAACGTCGGCGTCGGCGTATCGGTCAGAATCGTCGGTGTCGGCGTGGGGGTAGATGTGATGATGGGCGTATTGCTGCAATTGCCCTGTATCTGAATATCGGAATTTGCCAGCCAGCCCGATTGCCCATTGGAGACGACCTGCCACCAGATATTATCCCCCGTGCGTCCAACGATAGGCAGCTCAGTGCCTGTGGTCAGCGGGCCAATGACACTATGCTGCGTGCCGGGCCCGGCGCGGAAGCTCGCCCCAAACAGCGGCACAGCCCGACAAATCGTGTTCGGCGTCGGCGTGAATGTCGGGGTGCGGGTGGGCGTGCGGGTGGACGTGAAAGTTCGTGTGAATGTCGGCGTCGGCGTGGCCTGTTGACTCAGGGATAGGCTGTAATTGCCCACTGACGCATGGGCAAAGGTGCGTGCCCAGATGGTATATGTGCCGTTGGCGGGCAGCCGATACCCTTCAATCAACGAATTCAGTCCCGTGCCACCATCGTCATTGAATGCCGCCTGTTGTCCATTGGGACTGTAGAGTTCGAGGTAGGAATCGACATCGCTGCTGTTCATCGCAATAACGACCATATCACCCGCGCGTCCAGAGAATGTCCAGCGATCACCACAACGATTGTTCGCGCCAATGGTGCCGCTGCGGGTTGAATTATAGGGTATCGCCCCGGCTAAATTGCCATCGCTGAAATTACACGTCGGCGGCCCGCCGTTCAATGATAGGGAATACGCGCCGCTGCCATTGTGTCCGAATGACCGCGCCCAGATGGTATACGTGCCCGACTGCGGCAGCACAAAGTCCTCAATCAATGAATTGAGGCCCTCGCCGCCGTCGTCATTGGTCGTCACTGTAGAGCTGCCGCGCCACAATTCCAGATAGGTATCGAAGGCGCTGCTGTTCATTGCGATGGTCACACGGTCGCCTGCTGTACCATCGAACGTCCAACGATCACCACAGCGGTTGCTTGGCCCCAACGCCCCGGATTGGTCTGAATTATAGGCCAACGACCCGGGGCTGCCTGCGAGCGCGATGTTACACGGCTGCTGCTGCCCCTGTAACGTAATGCGATAGAGACCGCGATCATTGCTGCCATTGAAGGCGCGCGCAACAATGGTATAGTTGCCACTCGCCGGCAGTCGGAAATTTTCGATTCGGGCGTTGAGACCCCCACCGCCATCGTCATTGAACGCGATTTGTTGACCACCTGAATTGATCAGTTCCAGATAGGGATCGCGCAGCGCTGTGACAGATTCGATAGAATCGCTTTCCGATTCCATATCAATTGTCACAAGGTCGCCCACTGTGCCGCGAAACTCCCAGAGATGCTGCTGATTAAAGTTGAGAAACTCGGTTTCGGATTGCCCGTAGCTGATGAAAAATGCGCCTGTCTGCCGGGGTGGGCGCGCATAACTTATCGCGCCCTGTAATCCAAAGGACAACCCAAGCAATACAACGAGGCCAATTGATTTTATCTTCATCCCAGATGCCCCCTCTTTTTGGTAAGGTGCTCAATCATTATCAAGACAGGTGGCTATTCAAATGATGAACGCCATGCCGTCAAAAATTTCAGCATCATATTGGGTGGGATGGGGCAGGATGTGTGCGCTGGCAATACCGATAGACGATGTATCAAAGCTCCCATAATCTATTCTAAAGCAAATTGTCATTATGTGCTTTTGATACCTATCGACCCATCATCTCGCGATAGAGGGCGACGGTCTGTGCGGCGATGTGTTCGTGGGTGAAGTGGTCGAGGACACGCTGGCGGCCTTGTGCAGATAAACGGCGATACACAGCATGATCCGTTCGCAGCGTATGGAGATGGTTAGCGAGCGCGTCGGCAGCGCCTTCGGGGAAAATCAACCCGGCAGCGCCTATCACATCGGGGATTGCGCCGCTGTCTGACCCAATGACGGGGACACCACTGGCCATCGCTTCGACCAGTACGCGCCCGAATTGTTCCTTCCAGTTAGGCCGGGTGAGGGACGGCAGCACCAGCACGTCGATTTTGTGATATTGCGCGGGCATTTCTGCCGACGGGATGAGCGGGTGCAGATTCACATGGTCGGCGATACGCTGTTTCCGCACATACGCCTCTATCGTGGGCTGAATGGGGCCGCTGCCAACAATGTGGATGCACCAGCTAGCGCGTGGTAATTGCATCGCCGCCTGTATCATGAGTTGGATGCCTTTCTCTTCGACCAATCGCCCGAAATAGCCGATGGTGAAAGGACGGGCTGGTCGCGGCATCGGTGATGGCTGAAACAGGTTGGTATCTGTGCCAAATTGCGGGATGACCGCCAGCGTGCCAGTATAGCCCTTCTCGCGCCAGACTGTCCCCGCGCTGTTCGTGCCGGCAATCGCCGCATCGACGTTATTTAGCACCCGACGTTCGCCCCAATTGAAGGGTGGCGGATAGCTGCGGGTGATATTCTGCCAGCTAAAGAACAGCGTTTTCGCCCCGACTCGACGCGCGTGATACAGCGCCTGCCACGTCGCTACGTTGTAGGGTTCTTCATCAATATGGACGATGTGCGGCTGAAAGTCACGTATAGCGCGTCCTAATCCCCGATAAAAATGTAGATGAAAGTTGCCATTGAACACGATGGGCAGCGTTTCCAGACGATAGCCGTCAGTATAGGCGCGTTCGAGGACGGTTTCGCCGCGTTCGTCTTTCCATGAGGGTGGCACGAGCGTCAGCAGGTCAATATTGTGCTGTGCGATGGCTTCCAGCTTGCGTTGATAAATGCCGACGATACAGGCTTTGGAGAGCATCAGGACGCGCAGGGGTTCGGTCATCAGGTCTGGTCAATGTCGTTGGCTATTCCGTGAATAAATGCGCGCCGATTGTAGCACAAGTATGGACAAGCGAGGAATTTACCGCGTGTGTTTGGCATAGGAAATGCAGTGACAGGCGCGGTAAGAGTATGTGTCGATGTCGTGTAAGACGTTACACTTTGCGTTCTCTGTGGGCTTTGCGGTTCATCCAGTTTACCGGCGGCGAGAAGCCATTTACATCACCGTAGTTTCCATGCGCGGAGGGCGGCGAACACCGGAATTTCGGCGTTGGCGAGGTTTTCGGCGCTGGCGCGTGGATGATGACGTGCCTGTTTATAGGTCGGTATCTCGCGCAGGGCATCGACCAGCAGGCCACGTTCGCCTAAACCATTGATATAGTCGCTCAAGGGGCGATGAAAGCTGATGGTCGTGCCCGATTTTTGCCCGGTATACGCTTTCATGGGCACGGGCAGCGACGTTAGATAGCGGTCTATGCGGCGATATTGCAGCTTGCGGTTTTCGTCCCAACCCCACCCACTCTGACGCGGAATCCGAAAAGCGGGATGCGTCATCACAATAACCAGTCGTCCGCCATCTTTCAGCGCCCAATGTGCGCTGTCCAGCGCGTCCGACAGCGGGTCAATATCCTGTAGACTAAGCAGGAACACGACTGCCTCGAAACGCGCTGCGCGCAATTCGGGCACATCCTGCAAACGCCGCGCATCGCCAGCCAAAAACCGTCCCGCACCTTTGTGATGCTTACGCGCGGCCTTCAACAACTGGTCGCTGACATCCACGCCTGTATAGTCCGCGCCCGCTGCAATGACGTGCGGCGCGAGTACACCCTGTCCCGCGCCAATATCGAGCACCGATTCACCCGCCTTCAGGTCGAGCAGGTCGAGCGCGGCGGGTATTGCCAGCTTTTGATGGTGTTTGCTGCCATCCTTGCCGACCCAGCCGTCATACCATGCCGCTACCGGGTCCCATCCAACGGGTTTTGATTTACGTTTGTCGCGCGGCATCATCAAGCCTTTGCTTCTGCCTGTCACTATAGTGTCTATGGTATGTTGATTGTCACTAAATGAACACAGGCAGTTATGCAGGAGGATCGAAAACGGGCGAGAATGCGTCTCAACCGCTGCACAGAAGTCGATGGATTATTCGGGCGTGATGGTGATGTCCAGCATGTTGTCGGCCTCATCAATAATCTCCAACCGCAGCCGACCATCAGTATCGGGTGTGAACGTAAAGGAGAGTTCAGTCACCGATTCCACTCTGGCAGATGCGACTGTATCGCCCCTTATCGTCGTGATGTCAATCTGCGGGTTCGATAAACCGGTGGTGGACACCACAGTCATGCGGTAGGTAGTGCCTGCTGTGGCAGTAAACCCGGCGAAATCCCGATTGTTCACCGTCAAGTCGAGCGTGATCGTACCCTCATCCAGAGAGACGAGTTCACCCGGTCTGACCGTGAGATAGGTTGTGGCTGTTTGTCCTGCATGAACGGGTTCTGGTTCAAGCACAATGATGTAGACACCGGTGATAGGGGCGACGAAGCTCTCAATCAAGGGATTAAAGCCGTTGCCAGAAGCGTCATCATAGGCCACTTCGCCATCGGCATTATTCAGTATGATGTGGGTGTCCATTTGTTCGAGGCCATTAGCGTTAATGTCAAATACATCACCAGCATTTGCTTCAAACGAAAAGTATGTTGTGGTGACCGCTTCAGAAAATTCAACCGCCGTTGACTGTCCCGGTGTAATCGGCACGGCCTCAAACGCCGTCACACCGAGCGTATAGTCTCCGGTAGCATTGCCGTTGAGACCCCGCACGACGATGGTATAGGTGGCATCTTCCCGCGCCATCAGATGAAAGCGTGAATTCGTCCCCTCGCCCCGATCATCATCCCGTCCGATTTCCGTGCCGCTGGCATCCAGCACCACGACCAGTGTGTTGAAATCATCCGAATTTAGCGCAATGACCACTGTATTGCCCGCTGCCAGTGTGAGGGTATATTGTGTCCGGGAGTCTGCGAGACTGCCCGTTACCGTGTCGTCTATGTTGATGACATCCTGTGCCTGTGCCACCCTTATCAACCCCAGTACCACAATTATCACCGGCAAAATGATCAGGAATTTACGCATTATCTTCTCCTATTTTGCGTAACTAAAATACGACGTTATCTTTTATAGTGGCAAATGGGTTTATGCACAAATCCGCTGCGAGAGACAGTCAATAACACTCGAACGACCGAAATAGGATGCCATACCATGCCAAAAAAACGTCATCTAACAGCCAAAGAAGCCGCCGCCCGTCTGGACATCAGCCTGCCGACGCTGTATGCCTATGTCAGTCGCGGGCTGATACGGTCAGAGGCGGGGACAGACGACCCGCGTAAACGGCTGTATTCCGCCGAAGATGTAGATAATCTACAGGCGCGCAAAGAACACCGTCGCAATCCCGAAAAGTTAGCAGAAACAGCCTTGCATTGGGGTGCGCCACTGCTGGAATCGGCGCTGACCTTGATTGCCGATGGACGCTTGTTTTATCGAGGCTATGACGCGATTGGGCTGGCGACGAGCCACCGTGTGGAGCAGGTGGCGGCGCTGTTGTGGACGGGCGATAGTTCACAGGCTGTCCGCTTGTTTGCGGAGGATACGCCGTCGCTGTCCGAACGCTGTGCAGCCGCCATCGAACAGACGGCTGACCTGACGCCCTTAGAGCGTTTCATGGCGATTGTGCCGCTGGCTGCTGTCGATGATTTGACGGCCTACGACATCTACAATGCGAAAACGGTGCAAAAAACGGGGGCGCGGATGTTGCGATTGCTGACGCAAATTGCATCGGGTTATGACGGTGTGGGGATGGCCCATGCACTGCAACAGGGCTGGTGTCCTGAAGATACCAATGCCGCCCATCTATTGAATGCGGCGCTGATACTGTGTGCTGACCACGAACTGAATGCGTCGTCGTTCACGGCGCGGGTGGTGGCGGCGGCGGGGGCATCGCCCTATGCGGTGGTCAGTGCGGGATTGGCGGCATTGCAAGGCGCGAAACACGGCGGACACACCGCACGAGTGGCGGCATTTCTGGCGGAAATCCACAGCCCGGAACAGGCCGAGTCTGCGCTGGCGAATCGTCTCAAACGCGGCGAGACCATTCCCGGATTCGGGCACAAACTCTATCCCGATGGTGACCCGCGTGGCGCGCTGCTGCTAGAAATGGTCGCCCAGATGTACCCCGACTCAGACGCGACGGCATTGGCGAATGCGGTTGTGAATGTCGTCAGGCAACATATCGACGAATTACCGACGATTGACGTGGGATTGGCGGTTGTGGCGCGCGTGTTGAATTTGCCGCCGGGTGGCGGGTTGGGCATCTTTGCATTAGGGCGAACCATCGGCTGGATCGGTCATGCGCTGGAAGCCTACGCCGATGACCGTCTGATTCGCCCCCGTGCCCGTTATATAGGTGATGCGCCAAAATTGTAGTCGGGGTTTTCTGGCAGAAAACCCGGCTCAACACCGATTGTGCAGGGGTATCCCGGCAGGATACCCCCTACAGCAGATTGCCCGCGGCGACGACCATCCACACTATTCTTCTTTGTCGAAATAGTGTTCGATGTAATGCACGACATCACGGAACGAGACCACACCAACCGCCACGCCCGCGTTATCCACCAGCGGCACATGCCGATAGTGATGAATGCTCATCAAATGCAGGGCATGAGCGATGGGGATGTTCGTATGCAGCACATCCGGGTTGCGCGTCATGAAGTCGGCGACTTTGCGCGTTTTCAAATCTTTGACCTGTGTCGCCACCTTCCGCAGCACATCGCTTTCGGTGAAGATACCAATCGGACGATTGCTGGCATCGACCACCAGCATCGCGCCGATATTTTTCTCTTGCATCAGCGCAATCGTATCGGCGAGTGAGGTATCCGGCGAGACGACAATCGGCTTGCGGTCAGCCCGCGTAAATTGTGCCAGCGTATCGGTCTCCAGCCCTTCGTGCAGGTCACTCGTGCCGACATCGCCTTCCAGCACACGTTCCATCGTCGCGACATACTCTTCATCCAGTGCTTCAACCACGATGTCCGCATCGGCATGGCTGACTTCTGAGCCATCTTCCGCCACTGTCCACGTATAATCGGCATGATACAGCGATTTCAGGTCAGCGGGTTTTTGCGCCTGTGCCATCTCAATCTGTGCCATCAACTGGTCTTCATAAGTCGGGCGCTGTACCCGGAAAATAACGCCCATCGGCACCGGAAATTCGGGATAATTCATATAGGCCAGCA
>CAZTLI010000019.1:0-25305 GCA_964614375.1 uncultured Anaerolineaceae bacterium | reverse complement strand
AACATCCGGGTCGTCTATATCCGCGCGCAGGCCTTGCAGAGAATCCATCTGTGTGCCCGTCGGTGGCGTCGAGCCGTATTGCCCGGTGGATGGATCGAGGAAGACGCCAAGTGCCTCATCACTGCCGGTTAAAAGGGCTTCGATTTGCGCGCCAACCATGCGGACACTACCCACGCGCTGATTGCGGTCTTTTTCCAGCATCCAGATAATCAGCCCCATCAATGAGATGGGCACATCATCACGGAATTGCAGTAAATCGGGCGGTGGTTTGCTGATAATTGCGGAAAGCAGTGCAGCCGTATTGTCGGCCTCGAAGGGGCGCTGACCCGCTAACATCTCATAGAGCATCACGCCGAAAGCCCAGATGTCCGCCCGCACATCGAGGTCTTCGCCGGCGACGGCTTCGGGACTGATATAGGCCAGCGTACCCATGATTGCACCTGTGCGCGTCAGGCCGGGGGCATCGCCCATATGCGCGATACCGAAGTCGGTCAGGCGCGGCGTGCCATCGGCAGCGATGAGGACATTGGCGGGTTTAAGGTCACGGTGGATGATTTTCAGCCGGTGGGCGCGGGTGAGGGCGTCACACAAATCCAGCGAAATTTCCAACACATCATGGATAGGCATCGGCCCTTCAAGCATCAATTCCCGCAGTGAACCCCCTGAGACATATTCCATAATCAGGTAGTGTTCACCGCCATCTGTCACCGAACCGAACATTTTGACGATGTTGGGGTGATTGAGTTTGCGGAGGGCTTCACCTTCGCGGTCAAAGCGTTCGACAATTTCGGGATTGGATTTGACGACATCGCCCTTCAGCGATTTTATCGCCACCTGCTGCCCGGAATTGCGGTCAATCCCGAGATAGACCGTGCCCATGCCCCCTTCGCCCAATTCATGGACGATTTCGTATCGTCCGGCGATGATTCGCGCCTCACTCATCGGCGTTGCCCATTCCCCATGCCATGTACAAAGCACAATTCTAACACAATCACGGTTTGTCGGCAGTCAATTGCTTGCCGGATATACGTGACCATCGACCAGGTGTGAGCGCATTCAGTTTGCAGCATCTGTCGTTCAAAACAGGGGAGAAACAGGGATTTTGTAATAATATGTCATGTTTTGGGTGAAGGAGCGTGCCGTTTATTGACAGTGAACGTGACAATCTCTATACTGTAGATGGTGAAAGGACAGAAACCACCACATTATGAAGCAAATGCGCTACCTCACCTTTTCACTCTCCCCTCTGATGGCGGATAAAGCGTCCTAGCTTCAGGTCGCCGCCGCCTCGATAATAATTCAGTAAAGCGTTAGCTAACTATCCTATCGAGTGCCATGCGGCAAGGTTTACCGATTCCCTTTTCACAGTCGCTGCCGTACTTTACAACTAGGATAGATACATCATGGATCACCCATTCGCCAATCGGAATGGTTGGCATACATTTCTTGTCATCTGGGTCGGGCAGTTTATCTCGCTCATCGGCACGGGGATGACGCGCTTCGCCCTGTTCATCTGGGCCTATCAACAAACGGGCGACGCCACGACCCTGGCGCTGCTGGGCTTTTTCTCGTTCATTGGTTATGTCGTCGTCAGTCCCTTTGCCGGGATGTGGGTGGATAGACTGGATCGCAAACGGGTGATGTTGTTGGGCGACATCGGCGCGGGGTTGATGACCATCACCATGCTGCTGCTGTTGTTGTCTGGCGGTTTGCACATCTGGCATTTATATGTCGCGGAAACGCTGACAGGCGTGCTGGAAGCCTTCCAACTCAATGCCTACTCCGCAGCGATTACCACCCTCGCCCCGCCCCGGCAGTTAACACGCATGAATGGCTTAAGGACGCTGGCAATCAATAGTTCGCGCATCCTGTCGCCCTTTCTGGCGGGATTGCTGCTGCCGCTTGTGGGGTTAGCTGGCGTGATGGTCATGGATGTGCTGACGGTGCTTGTCGCGCTGGGGGCACTGCTGCTGGTGCAGATACCGCGTCCCAGGCCATCAGCCGAGGGTGACGCCGCACGCGGCAGTTGGTGGCACGAAATGACCTTCGGCTTTCGTTATATCTTCCGGCAAAAAGGGCTGCGCGGGATTTTGCTGATTATGGTCGGCATCAACTTATTCGCGGCGGTGACTTATTTCGCCATTCTGCCCACGCTGGTCCTGGCACGGACAGGTGGCGACGAACTGGCATTGGCGACAGTACAGGGCGCGCTGGGGTTGGGCGGCGTGGTCGGCGGCGTGATTGTCAGCGTGTGGGGCGGGCCGAAACGCCTGATTCACGGCATTCTGGCGTTTGCGGGTGTGTCCTTCCTGTTTGGCGATTTGATGTTCGCCGTTGGACAGACTGTCGTCGTCCTGTCACTGGCGGCGTTTATCGCGGCGGTGTTCGTCCCCTTCATCATCAGCAGTGACCAGACCCTCTGGCAGAAAAAGGTCGCAGAGGATGTGCAGGGGCGGGTGTTTTCGGCACGATTCGCCTTGCAAGACAGCGCGATGGCGGCGGGCTATCTGCTGGCGGGACCGTTGGCTGACCAACTCTTTGAACCCGCGATGGCGGTGGGTGGCAGTCTCGCGTCCATTTTTGGTGGACTGGTCGGCACAGGTCACGGGGCAGGTATGGGTTTGATGTTCGTATTCACGGCGGTGCTGGGCATGACCATCAGTTTCGCTGGCTATCTGTTCCCCGCGATTCGCAATGTCGAGGACGATTTGCCGGATGTGACCGCGCCAATAGACACAGTTGACGTTGAAGCCATAGCGCAACCTGTATGACATTCATCAGGGGCGATTCGCGCATCGCCCTGTCGTCAATCTCCATTAGCCGGCGCGGGCTGCATGGTGATTTTGCCCGCGTCGAACTGGCGAATGAGGAAGAGGGCGGGGCCAATCAACAGAATGAACAGGACGCCACTCACCCAATAGGGGAAGGTCGGCAGGATGGTGAACAGCACACCGCCAAGCATGGTGCTGAAAATGTTCGATAGGCTGAATGCCGATTGATAGAGTCCCATCGCTGCGCCGCGCATTTCTGGTGCGACCGTGTCGGTAATCATGGATTGCAGCGGTGGAGCCAGCACGCCGATTCCAATCGACAACATCAAGGCCACCGGGAAACCGAGAAAGGGCGACGTAATCATGGCGAAGAAAAACATGGCAATCGACTGTATCACTGTCCCATAGAGGACGAGGCGCGCGTCGCCAAAGCGGGGCAGCAGGCGCGGCAGCAGCACCAGCTGGCAGAAAATTTGCCCCATGCCAATGCCCGCCATCAACGTCCCTACACCGAGCGCCGTCAGCGATTCGTCGAACGATTGAAAGAGGACGGCCTCGCCATAGAGCGCGAAGGTTGATTGCAGCAGACCGATGCCAAAACGTGAGCCGAATGTCATCGCCAGAATGAGCATCAAAGGTTGATTGCGGAGTATCTGGCGGGGACTGATGCTGGAATTTCGTGACGCACGATTGATAACGCGCTGTTCTGGCGTGATCGTTTCGGTCAAAGTGTACCATGTTAGCAGGACTGTGATCGTCGCCGCGCCAGCCGCAAAGATAAACGGTATCTGGGGGCCAAACAAGGCCGACAGCACACCCCCCGCCGCCGGGCCGATGATAAAGCCCACACCGAACGCCGCCGAAATATAGCCGAGCGATTGGGTGCGCTTGTTATGCGGCGTGATGTCGGTCACATAGGCACGGGCGACGATGATGTTGCCGCCAGTGACCCCATCGAGCACGCGGGCGAAAAGCAGGAGTTCCGCGCTGCCCGCGAAGGCAATCATCAAAAAGCTGATGACTGTCCCGATCTGGCTGACGATGAGCACCGGCAGACGCCCATAATTGTCCGACAGGCGTCCGATATAGGGGCCTGCGAGAAATTGCGCCGCAAAAAACGACGAAAACAGCAGCGTAATCACTTCGGGCGACATATCGAACTGGCGTTGGGCGTAGAGGGGTAAAATCGGCATCACCATCGACGCGCCGACAATTTGCACAAACACAATCATCAAAATCGTGAGCATACGGGAGTCGAGGGTTTTGAGTCTGCGAATCATAAAAACTCCGGCGGATGATTGACTCAGGCTCAGACGGAGACAGGTGGCACGGGATAGACCAAATAAAGCCAGATGAGACCGTTCGTAGCGAAGCTATAGACTACTTCTCAATTGTATGTGCTTCAATGTTAAGATTCTAGCAGACAATATGAGTCCAATTTTAACAGATGGCGGTTGGAACGTTGGTCGCTGAATCCGCTGGCGATGTTTGTTACAATGGCGGCATGTGAAATGACGAAAGGGCTGCGGTTATGACTCGGAGACGCCTGTGGTTGGGGTTGGTGGGGGTTATCGTGGTGTTTGTGGTGGGATTTCTGCTCGTGAGTCCGGCGATTGCGCCGACGCCATCCGGCATAGACACCAGCGCCTGTTTGACGCGCGATGCCGCCGCGGGTTGCATCCGCTTCCCCACGGTGATGGGTACGAATCTGAATGGCGTGGAAATGACATTGCCCGATGCGTTCAGCGGGCCACTCAATTTTATCGTTGTGCCCTGGGATGACGCACAGCAGGTACAGGCCGAAACATGGCTGCCCTTCGCACGGGAACTGGTGGACATGGATAGCGATGTCGTCTTTTACAATGTCGCAATCCTGCCCGAACTGAGTCCCGCTATCCGTATCGCTGTCAGCGCCGGCATGCGCCTGTTGATTACCGACGATGCCCTGCGCGACGTGACCGTGCTGGTGTACCTGGAAGATGTCGATGCTTTTTTGACGGCGTTGGATGTGCCCGATAGAGACGCGATTGTCGTCTTTTTGCTGAATGAAAATGCCGAAGTCATCTGGCGCGGACGCGATGTCTATGATGAAGCACAGGCCGACAGCGCGCGCGAGATTGTGCTGGGAGTTGGTGACGCGGTGGACTAAACGGTAGACATCGGGCTGCTGTGGACGAGGGGCAGGCTGAAACTAAAGGTGCTGCCCTCACCCGGTTGACTTTCCACCCAGATGCGCCCGCCATGTTGTTCCACGACGGCGCGGGTAATCGACAACCCCAATCCCGACCCTTCAACCGATTGATGCTGTTCACTATCAACGCGATAGAAACGGTCAAAGATGTGTAACAGGTCTTTTTGTGGGATGCCCAGACCGGTATCGACGACTTTGAGCACGAGTTCGGTCTCGGTTTGCTCGGCAACGAGGTTGACGACTTGCCCTTCGGACGAGTATTTAATGGCGTTCGACAGCAGGTTATCCAGCGCCTGCCGAATCCGCACGGGGTCGAACTCGACGGTTTGCACGGTGACGTTGTATTGGAAGTGGATGCGGATGTGTTTTTCGCTTGCGGAAATCTGAAAATCGCGCAGCACATGCTCTAAAAATGGGCGCAGCATTACCTCCTGTGCGACGACGGCACGCCCCGTTTCGAGCTTGGCAATGTCCAGCAAATTGGCGACCAATTCGCGCATCCGCTGGACTTGCTGTTCGATATTGTCGATATAGTGCGCGGCGTCGGCATCCCCCGCGAGGTCACGCCGTTTGAGCATGAATGTGGAGGTGAGGATGCTCGCCAGCGGGTTTTTCAGGTCGTGCGAGGCGATGTTGATGAGTTCGTCTTTGACCTGTGATAATCGCTCGAAGTAGAGGCGGTCTTCTTCGCGCAGGCGTTTTTGGGTTTCGGCTTCTTGTTTGGCTTGCTGTGTATAGTGAATGATTTGCAGCGCCCGGATGCGCGTGCTGTTGTGGTCGCTATAGACGCTTTTTTCGGCCTGATGATAGCGTTTATAGTGATAGAGTGCCTGTGCCGGGTCGCCGAGTGCCGCATGGACTTCGGACAGCGCGTGATGGACTTCGGCAATGAGTTCTTTGATTTCAAACTCTTCCGCGCCCATGAGGGCTTCATGCAAATAATCGCGCGCGGTTTCGTAGTGCCCTTGCTCCTGATAGAGCAAACCAATATTCTGTACCGCCTCCACCGACAGCACATGATTACCCAATTTATCAGACAATTTCAGCCGATGCTGGAAACAGGCCAATGCCTTATCGAATTGACCCAATTTCTGATAGGTCGCGCCCAGCGTGCCATGAATCAAGGCCTGTCCATAACGGCTGCCTACATCCTTCAGCAACCGCAGCCCGACCAGACCATGTTCCAGCGACTGCGCGTAATTGCCCAACAAACGCAGTTGTTTGCAGTAATTGTTATAGAGGATACCTTGATTGTATTTGTCGTCTAATTCGCGAAAAATCGCCAGACTGCGGTCAAAATAAACTATCGCCTGGTCATTGTCGCCGAGTTTGGCGTTGACGACGGCGAGGCGGTTATAGGCCAATGCTTCTTCATCGCGCCGGTTGTGGTCGGTGGCGATTTGCAATTGTTGCAGGTAATAGTGTGTCGCTTCGGGCAGATTACCGAGGATTTCTTGAATCATCCCCAACGTTTGCAGGGTGCGCGGCTGGTCGGCCTGCCTACCCAATTCTTCACTCAATTTAAGGGCTTCGATGCCCATTTTCAGCGCGCGGTCATAGTTGCCTTTGTAATAGTCCAACCGCGCCATGACCGCAAAACTGGCCGCCAACCCGGTCATATAGGGCTGGGTTTTATACTCGCCCTCGCGCGCTTGTGTTTGCGCCTGCTGGCACAGGGCAAAGGCCCGGTCTGTATCTTCACGTTGGAGTGCCCATGCCAATTGAATCAACATATCAATGACGGTCTGTGACGTTTTCGCCGCAGAGAGCTGTCGCTCCAATTGGGTTATCGTTGTGGACATGAATACAGTCCCATCAAAAATGACTCAGGGTTGCCCCTTGAATTCAATTTGCCGGGTAATCCCATTATGGCAGATGAATTGGTTTGAATACACAAACCCGTTCTTTATTATGCCATGTTCACTGTGACCTGAACATAACAGCCTTTGTAACTGAGTGATATATTGCACTAACTTGAAGTAAATGTGGGTTCTTCACCCGACAACGGCACAGATCACCTGAACTTCTATCCACCATTCCGTCGTAGCGGCGCCCGGCTGCACCGCCTCACCATACCAGCCTGTGTTGTCTGGGTACATAAAACTGGAAATGAGGACGGGGCGTAAGTCGGTTGGGTCGGCATTATCCCAATAGATACCCACGCCACCCCCGATCGCGACCTTACCTTCAGGACATGAGACGGTCAGGTCTTGCAGGTCATCTTCAGACGGTTCGGTTGCACCAATGACGACTTCATAATCGGTGAATACTGCCGATACCGCGCCACCGCGCCCAACCAGAAGCACCGCGCACAAAATGAGCATCACTGCCACAAGTAAGGCGGTTTTATTGACGTGAATCTGGATCGTCATCGATTATCATCCCTGTGTGAAAGGTATTGAAATCGCAATTGTAATGTGCAGATTGTATAGCGCGCCCGCGCTTCCTGCTACATTAAGGCGGCGGACTGGTTATATTGCATGGCATCTGGCGTTATGACGAGGCGCGTGTTGGGGCGGAGGTAAGATAGTGCAGGGCGATTTGTAGATTGACAGTCAGCGGGTGAATGGCGTTGAGCGATAACGCTGCCTGCGGCGCCCATGCCACAAAATCAGCACGCAGGCGCAGCACCTCGTCCCATCCCTTGGGTGTCCAATCGGGGACGTATTGGGTGCGATTGTTCATGCGTGCCTGCCATAATCGTTCATTCGAGCAGTAACAATAAATGGGACAAAAACGTGCGCCATATTTTTGGGCAATGGCGCGCGCCTGTGACCGATAACCGGGCAGCGGGAAGACGGCATCCAATATCACACTGACGCCTAACGCGAGTTGTTCGTCGGCGAGGTCAAACGCCAGCAGATACCCTTCCGGGCCATTGTGTCCGGCCAAACCCTGGGCGCGCATGGCCTGTTGCAGGCGGTCTTTGGAGAAGATGGGGATATGCAACTGCTGCGCCAGTTGACGTGCCAGTGACGTTTTGCCACATCCGGGCAATCCCGACATGAGGATGAGTGTGGGTGGTATCATGTGCTGTATATCACGAGCAGGGACAATTCAAAAACTGCCCCTGCTCGTATATCATCTGTTACCGAATCTGCACCCATGTGCCATCGGAACGCAGGCGGAAGACCCCCAGCGGCGAGTCCAGATAGGTCGAGCCATCCTGCCCCATTTGAATCGTGCGCTGGCTCTGGTCGATGGGCGCGACAGCCCAGCCTATGGCGGCGTTCCATGTGCCAATCGGGGCGAGGGTGTTGTTATACGCCCAGTTGAACATGCCTTGCGCGTCGAATAAACCGGATGGCGGACTGCCCGCAACAATCGTCGTCCCGTCCCAGTTGTTGGCATAGTTGATGTGCCGCCCGTTGGAACGGTCTAGTCCATAGATACGATTCAGGTTATTCGCGCCGATGAAAATCATCAACCCGCGCTCAAAATTCTGGTACGCGCCGGGGCCTATCGCGCCTGTGGCGACTGGACAACCGGCATCGGGCGGGGCGAATTCGTTGCCAAAGAACCAGCTCGCCGGACACGATACCACAATCGGCAGTGACCGCGCGACCTCATTACCGCCGCGTATCGCCACCAGTCGATAAATGACCTGACCCTGCGCGCCTTGCGGAATGGTGACCTGCTGTGTCCCTGCGATAGCGACCGTAAAGACCTCTGTCGGCACACCTTGCACATTCAAGCGTTCCAGGCGGGCGCTGTCGGCCTGTGTGACCCAGCGCAGTGTGACGATTGCGCCGGGGCCGGCAGTCGTGGGATTGGCGTCGAAGGTCTGGATGACGGGTTGTTCGGGGGTAGCGGTGGCGGTGCTGGTCGCTGTTTGCGATGGCGTGAACGTCAATGACGCTGTGGGCGTGAGTGATGGCGTATAGGTTGCCGATGGTGGCGGTGTATTCGATGGGGTATTGGATGGCGTCAGTGTCGGCGTCAAAGTCGGCGTATTGGTCAGCGTATTGGTCGGTGTTAGCGTCAGGGTGACTTCGGGTGTCGGCGTAATCGTCGGCAGTTGGGCTTCTGTCGGCAGTTCGAGCGTCTCCTGCGCTTGGGGCCTACACGCAGCGGCAAACGACGTTACAATAAGAACCAGAATAATCATTTTAATTCTTGCGAGCATGGTGACCTACCTCTCCGGCAGTCAGTCAAATATGAAGCGAACGAGTCTCATAGCAATCATACTCTTATCCCTTATGGCTTGCCAACCAACGGTTACCCCACAGATTGAACTACCCACCGAAGCCGTGCTGCCTTCGATTACGCCCTTACCACCAACGCCGCCGCCCATCACACCTGAAGCGACGTTCACACCATCGGCGACCATTACGCCGACGATTCCGGTCACACCCTCCGCGACTTTGACTCCGACCTTGACTCTGCCGCCGTCTGCGACATTTACGCCGTCGGTTACGCCGACCCTCGTCCCTTCCCAATTTATCTTCGGTCAATCGGCAGGCGGATTGAACCTGCTCGGACGACGAATCGGCACAGGACACACATTCATTTTCATCATTGGCGGCATCCATGCGGGATTTGAATCGAACACGATTGATCTCGTCTACGAAATGATCGCCCACTTCGAGCGCAATCCCGCTGACATCCGCCCGGAAATCAGCCTCATCTTCGTCCCGGTCATGAATCCCGACGGTTATCGGCGCGGGCGCATTGTCGAAGGACGTTTCAATAGCAATGGCGTCGATTTGAATCGCAACTGGGGCTGTGGCTGGTCGGCACAGGCGGAATGGCGTCTGGGCGAAGTCGATCCGGGGACGGGGCCATTCTCCGAACCAGAAACCACCAGCAGCGCGGCGCTGGCGCATGAATTGCAACCGCGCGCGGTCATATTCTATCACGGGGCGGTCAATGGCGTGTTCGCGGGTGAATGTGACAGTCGCAGCGATTCGTTCGGGTTAGCGGCGGCCTATGGCGAAGCATCGGGTTATCCCTATGGCGAACGTTTCAGCGAGTATGACCTCACGGGCACAGCGCCCAACTATTTTGACAGCATCGGCATCCCATCCGTCGATGTCGAACTGGCGACGGCAGAAGGCACAGAACGCACGCGCAACATTCGCGGCATCATCGCCGTTCAGCAGTGGGTCGTGGCACGGTTACAGGGCGGGAGGTAGGCGATTCCTGTTATAATGAGGATAGGAATATGAGGTTGAAGCCGATGACACATACCATAGATTTAGAAGCACAGCCGACGAGTCTTGATGAATTACTCACGCTCATGGAAGGCGAGACCGAAATCTTGCTCACGCGCGGCAATGTGCCGATTGCGCGCTTGTCCGCCGTCATTCTGGAACAAACTCAAAGCAGACAGCGGATTCCCGGACTGGGTAAAGGCAGTATCCATACCCGTGATGATTTTGACGACCCGCTGCCCGACTCGTTTTGGTTGGGTGAAGAATGAGGGTCTTGCTGGATTCACATGCCTTCATCTGGTGGCACTCTGAACCATCGCGCTTGTCAACTACAGCGTCAAATACACTTCAGGATGGCAATAACACACTTTTACTGAGTTTAGCGAGTGTGTGGGAAATGCAAATTAAGATTCAGTTGGGGAAGATGCAAGTTGCACCATCACTTCAGCAAATTATTCTACAGCAACAACAAACAAATCAGTTGGCACGTTTATCTATCAAACTTGAACACAGATACGAGTTAGGTCAACTTCCTCACCATCATCGTGACCCCTTTGACCGACTCCTCATGGCTCAAGCCATTCATGAAACGCTGCCAATCCTGACGCATGATTCCGTGTTTGCCCATTATCCTGTTACCACCATCTGGTAATCCTGTACCATAGTCCATACCCTGCCTACTCACTTGAGTGTATAATGCGGGTTAAAGTATACTGGTGTTTGATGGTGTTGATGGAGCGATGTGTAATGTTACTGGATCGAGTGGAACGAACTGAAAAATTACGTGATTTAGGCGCGCCTGCCCGTCTGCGGTATACGGTGCTGCTGGCGGTCATCGTGGCGGCGGCGCTGCTGGGGTCGATGCTGCTGTCTATCGGTATTGCCTTAATTTTGTTCACGATTGTGGATGGGTCGGCATTGAACCTTGAACGCGCGCTGGTGCTGAGTTTGCCGGTGATTGTTGCGTTTCTGGTGACGATTGGCTTCACCAAAAACATCACCACCCGCCCCGGCGATGATGTGCGTTTGGCGTTGAAAAAATCGTTCATTTCCGGGATTAAGGTCGGCCTGATCGGGGGCTTTTTCGTGGGATTGCTGTGGATGATTGTCAGCCGCGCAAGTGCCGATGTGATTCGCTGGGAACGCTGGGATTTTCTATTTACGCCCGAAATCATTTCCTACAGCATTGTGATTGCGGTGGGGCTTGCGCCGGGTGTGGCGATTTTCCGCGCGATTACGGGTGTGATTGAAGATGTTGTGCTGGTGCGGGTGAGTGGCAAAAAAAAGAAGGCTTAGCTGTTCTGGACTATTTTGTGTGCTTCGGCTAATGTGTCTACAAAGCGATATTGATGGGCGGCCTGTGGCGCAATCCTTTGGAATATCGCAAACAATTTCGCGATAAATGGGTTTGCGCCGATTAGGACGATTGTTCCACCAAAGTTCGGATGACGTATCGTTGGCGCAGAAGCGACACGTCGCAGGGTTTTAAGCGATAGGATCGGTATAAAACGCATATCCTGCACGATGACAAAGATATTGATGGGATGATTGACAGTGCTCATCCTCGCGGCGGCTTCGTCCATACGCTGTTCGAGTTCATCCGCCGTCCAATGACCAAAAATATCGTAACGCAGGATGGTTTGTTGCTTATCCTCCCATTGCAGCGTTATGGTCATGCCAATTTCTCCGCGTTTGTCTATGCCTATATTATACTGAATTGATTAAATCGCCCATGAAACAATTGAGATTTTGAAGTCACCGACGACACAAACCCTGTAAGGAAAAACCATGCCATTGCCCCCTAACCGTGCCGATGCCCTGCGTGACGCGCCTGTTATCGACATCATCGACATCCTCCTCAAGCAGTTCAAAACGCTATTGGCACGGCATGACATTGACTTCACCACGTCGCAGCAGAAAACATTGGTCGCCGCCATTGCGCGCGAAGCAACGGACTTTCCGCAATATGCTGCCCTGTGCGCCGCTTTGCGTGACCTCGTGCGGGAGAGTGTGGACGTGTTAAAGCAGTGGGATTTCACATTTGCCCAATCGCTGCGGGCGACGATGGACTCGATTCCCGGCTGGCAGACGACGGCGGATTTCCTCGAATTGGCGAACGAAAAGGGCAATGCCGAACTGCGGATTTCGGCGGGTTCGACGCTGCTGGTGCTGCTCGGTGACCGGGATTATGTGTCGTATCTGTTCGATGTGCTTGACGATGACAATGGCGCGGGCGATGTCGATGCGGCGCTGGCGCAGCGGGCCTTGTGCTTCCTGACGAAGGTTGACCATCGCGCCCCGGATTGGCTGGCGCAAGTGCGGGCGCGCTTGCGGGCACAGTTGACATAGCCGAGTTTTGTATAGCGGCGTTATCGAAAACGTAATCGCCACTATATCCCAAATTTTGGGATATAATTTGGGAATTTGGGATATATTTGGCAAATATCGCCTGATTCGGTCTCGATTCTCTGCCGAGTCACACGCAAGTTAAGTGACGGTTTCTCTCGAATATGCGAACTGTTTGTGGCGAACAAGCCATTGCGACGTAAGAATCGCCCGTTCTCGTTATACTGATACGGTGAAGGGAGTGTTTATGTCTATGTGGCGATGGCTGCTGCTGCGGTGGATGGCGTTGTGCTTGCTCATGGTGATCGCGACCGTGACGGCGACTGTTGCAGTCGGTCAGGCGCTGCCGGGTGACCAACTGGCATTTGTCAGTGACCGCGATGGCAATCAGGAAATTTACTTGCTGGATGTCTGGCGGGGTATATCCCACAATCTCACACGCAGCCCTGCCCACGATAATATGCCCGCATGGTCGGGCGATGGGCAGTGGTTGGCCTATCGGTCGGGTCTCGATTTTTATATGATGGACAACACCGGACGCCATGGGCGACAGTTGACCCGCACGCGCATGGGTTTGACGGTGCAGCAAATCGCGCTGTCGCCCGATGGCTCGCAGTTGGCATACGTGCGGCAAGAAAGCACCACAGACCGTCCACCACAACAGCGTCTTAGCGTTCCCACAGGCACCTTCTTCGATGACGAAATTTTCATCATGGATACCATTTTGCTGACTGAAGCGGTCAATATCACGACCAATTTCACCGATGATCGTTTTCCGGTGTGGCGCGCCGACGGCACACTCTTGTTTGCGACGGAGCGCAATCGGGCGTGGGCATTTGTCCAGTTGGATATGCAAACGCCCGATGCAGCGTCCGACCTCGTTATCGCCGTGACTCTGCCTGTGGCGGCGGCGACTCCGATGCTTTCGCCCGATGGTACGCGGATCGTCTATGTCTATAATCGCGAACTATTTGTGCGGGACATCGCCAGTGGTGATACGCGCCGTTTGACTGAGCGCATAGGCATTGACAATCAGCCTGCGTGGTCGGCGGATGGCCGGTGGATTGTGTTTGCGTCGTGGCGGGGACGGCAGTCCAATTTGATACTGATTGCGGCAGATGGGACGGGCTTGCGCCAGATCACCACCGCACCCGGCATGAACGCCCTGCCCACATGGAGACCGTCATGAACTCTTTATCTCTTTTTCCTCTTTTACTCTTCGTTACGCTCTTCTGCATTGTCAGGTGAGCTTATCCCCCCTACAATTCACCTCCGCTGACGATAAACGCGCTGAGGAATACCACATGACACAACCCCAATGGCTGGAATGGGCACAGAAATTACAGGCGATTGCCCAGATTGGCCTGACCTACGCCAAAGATGACTATGACATCGAACGCTATGAACAAATCCGCGAAATCGCCGCCGAAATCGCCGCCCAGCATACCGATGCTCACATTGACATCATTCGCACATTGTTCAGCCACGATAAAGGCTACACCACACCCAAACTCGATGTACGCGGCGTTGTGTTCCAGAATAATCACATTCTACTGGTGAAAGAGGCGATGGACGGGTTGTGGACGCTGCCGGGTGGGTGGGCGGATGTGGGCGACACGCCTGCGGAGGCGGTGGTGCGCGAAATTCGTGAAGAAGCGGGGTATGAGACGCGCGCCGTTAAATTACTTGGTTGTTATGACCGTCAGCGGCACGATCACCCACCCTATGAATTTTATGCCTACAAACTCTATTTTCTGTGTGAACTAACCGGCGAACAAAGCGAACACGGTCATGAAACACTGGCTGTAGACTGGTTTGCTGAAGATGCCATCCCGCCGCTATCAACCGGGCGCGTGACCGAAACGTTTATCAAGCGCATGTTCGCCCACTATCGCCATCCCGACTGGCCCACGGACTTTGATTGAAACTAAGGTGTCGATCTGGAGAGGGCAATCAGAGTCAAAATCAGGCCAACGATGATGAACGCCCAGCGCACACCATCCGGTAAACGCATTATGGCGGTGGTATGCGCCATGCCGCGTAATCTGAAATATAAGCGACTCAACCAGTTGGTATCTGACACACCCAATTGGATTAAAATCACACCGGCTAGTAATATCACCCAACCCATTGTGTATACTCCTGCTCACAACTCTTGTTAGATGGAGTATATCACGTTCAAACTTGCACTCTCCTAAAACAGAGGCGCGTCTGATGAACGACAATCTGCTTATTCGCCCCATAACGGCAGACGACATCGACTCTATGGTCGATGCCTTCCAGCGAATCGGTTGGACAGACAAGAATCGCGCGAGATTTGAGGACTATCTAGCGGCACACCAGGGCGGGCAGCGGTCTGTGTTCATCGCGTGGAAGGGCGAGGCGTTTGTGGGCTATGTCACTGTCGTCTGGCAGTCGGGACACTATCATTTTCGTGAGGCGGGCATTCCCGAAATTGTCGATTTGAATGTGCTGCCCGAACATCGCAGGGGGCGCATTGGCACGGCGTTAATCGGCGCATGTGAACGTCTGGCAGCGACACGCGGTTATCGCATCATCGGTCTTGGCGTCGTGCAAGAAGACCCTGACTATGCCGCCGCCCGCCGTCTGTATCCGACGCTGGGTTATATTCCCGACGGTAACGAAGCCGATAGCGACAATGTGAAATATCTGACAAAGACCATCAGCTAGATACCCCGCCGATTTATAGTTTCAACACCTTTTTGGCATTGTCCAGCAGAATCTTTTGGCGGACTTCCGGCTTGAGTTCGAGCGTGTCAAAATCGCGCAGCCAGCGTTCGGGTTGCAGCACGGGATAATCCGAGCCAAACAGCGCCTTATCTTGCAGCAGTGAGCCGATGTATTTCACCAGCATCGGGCGGAAATATTTTGGTGACCAGCCCGACAGGTCGATATAGACGTTGCCTTTATGGAGCGCGACGGATAACTGCTCCTCCTGCCAGGGGACTGCCGGATGCGCCATGATAATCGTCAGGTCGGGGAAGTCGGCGGCGATGTCATCGAGCAGCATCGGTTGTGAATATTTGAGTTTGTAACCACCACCACCCGGCGTCCCCGCGCCCACACCTGTTTGACCGCTGTGGAACAGCGCCGGAACGCCCAATTCGGCACATTTTTCCCACAGCGGATAAAATTGTCTATCGTTCGGATAGAAAGCCTGTGTCGTCGGGTGCAATTTGAGGCCGCGCAATCCCAATTCGGTGACCGAACGTTCTAGCTCCTGTACCGCCATTTTGCCCTTCCACGGATCGACAGACGCGAAGCCCATGAACTGGTCGGGATATTGCGCGGCGATGCTGGCGACATAATCATTGCCGACATAAGGCACGCCGCTGGTCGTTTCGGCATCAATTTCAAAAATCACCGCGAAGATGTCCATTTCTTTATAGAGTTGGTACATCTCTTCGGCGGTATTGGGCATGTGTCCTGCGCCAAAGTACCCCGCCATCGCCTCTTTTTCTTTGGTGGAGGGATGGTCGGCAGGGGCAGGGACATGCACATGAATATCAATCGCTCGCATGAATCGTGTCCTTTTGGTTTATCTGTCGCAACATGTTGCACGATAGTTCATCTGTAAAAACAGAGAGAAATAGATAATATTACGGGATTTATTACAATAGTGGCGTTAGTTTTGATAATATAATCGACAATCCGCCCCTACCAATGCACAACGGGTTGATGCTGGTTAAGAAAATATTCGAATAACACCGTCTTTTTTGCGGACACAGCAATGCTGTGTCCCTACGGGTGACAACAGTTGTTAACGGGTTTGTAGGGACACGGCACGCCGTGTCCGATGTCCCAATTAAATGCTTACCTTGCATAGGCCCGCTGTCTAACAAATCGTCTGCATTGATTGTCTTTCGCCAGCCGCTAAAAGCCAGCGACCAAACCTCAATTCACCGCCCGGGTTTTGCCTTGCCAGTAGGGGGCGCGCAATTCCCGTTTGAGGATTTTGGCTGCGCCACTCATTGGCAGCGGGTCGGTGCGGATGTCTACGCTGCGCGGGCACTTATAACCCGCAATTTGTCCCCGACAGTGTGCCATCATCTCCTCAGCCGTGAGGGTGTAGCCCTCTTTCACTACGACAATGGCATGAACGGCCTCGCCCCATTTTTCGTGCGGGATACCGATTACGGCGCACATCGCCACCGCCGGGTGCTGATAAATGACGCTCTCAACTTCTGCCGAATAGACATTCTCGCCGCCGGAGACAATCATATCTTTCACACGGTCAACGATATACAAAAAGCCATCGTCATCCATATAGCCGACATCGCCCGTGTGCATCCATCCACCGCGCAGGGCATGAGCGCTGTCATCGGGTTTATTCCAGTAACCCGCCATGATATTCGGCCCGCGCGCCGTGATTTCACCGACTTCGCCCGGAGGCACTTCATTATCATGCTCATCGACTATCCGTACCTCTACGGTGAACATCGGTTGTCCGGCGGAGGCGATTTTCCCGGCATAGGGGCCGTCCGGGTCGTGATATTTATCCAGCAGCATACTGACGTTGGGCGATGTTTCGGTCTGCCCATAACCCTGAAAGAAGCGACAGTTAGGGAATAATTCGCGCGCACGCGGAATCAAGGCCGGGGGCATCGGTGACCCGCCGTAATTCATCCCGCGCAGGCTGGTCACATCATATTTATCTTTAGTGTCCAGATTGCACACCATCGTCACCATCGTCGGCACGAGTCCGCAGTGGGTGACCTGATACTGCTCGATTTTTTGCAGCAGTGGTTCAGGCGCAAATCGGGGCATAAACACATGCGTCCCGGCCTGCAAGGTCGCGCTGATGTTCCACTGACAATCTGCGATATGGAACATGGGCGCGGAATGCAGATAGACACAGGGTTCACCGTCATACATATTGACCAGCACCGTCATGGCATTGCTGACCAGATTGGTATGTGTCAGCATCACGCCTTTGGGGACGCCCGTCGTGCCGCCCGTGTAGAAAATGCCCGCTACGTCGTCTGTGCCGCGTCCGGCGTCGGGGATAGGGTCGGCAGCGGCAATCAATGCTTCGTAACTGTGCAGTCCGTCCGACACGGGTTCTTCATCCAGCAGAATCAGATGACGGATTCCGGGCGATTGCGCGGTCAATTGCGGCAGCAGCGCGCGATGGGCGGCATCGACCATGAGAATCTCTGCCGCGGCATCGTTGAGCATATAAATCATCTCCGGCGGCGCGAGACGGACATTCAAGGGCATCAATATGCCCGCCGCCCATTGCACAGCGAAAAAGGTCTCTAAATAGCGGTCAGTGTTATAGGCGAGGATAGCGACGCGCGTATCGGTTTCCAGGCCAAGGTTTTGTAATGCGCCCGCGAGACGGGCTATCCGGTCAACAAATTCCGCCCATGTACGCCGACGGTCATTGTCAATCGTCGCCAAACCGTGTCGGTTGACCTGTAGGGCGCGTTTGAGTCCCTGCGTGATATACATCGAAGCACCTCTATGGATTGACAATGGGCAAAATTAATGCCGACGGATGATCGGGGTCGTGATAAAGGGTCTGGTCGGCGGCGACGAGCGTGGTGGCGGTGGCTAAGGGTTCGCCGCTGCCCGGGTTGCGTGCCCAGCGCGGAAAAGCCCCACTCGACACTTGGAGTCGGATGCGATGCCCTGCTTTGAAGCGATAGGCGGTAGGCCACAATGCTATCTGTAGGCGCAGACCGCCATCGGCCTCTGCTGCCACTTTTTGCGGATAGAGACGGACGAGACCGTCGCAAATATTGGTCGATTTGCCAGACGGGTCTACGTCGCAGACACGGGCGAAAAAGTCGGTGTGTTCGCGGCTCGATTTGACGTAGAGTTCCGCTGTTACGGAACCAATCGCCTCAACAGCGTGAGTCAATATCGCGCTGGTATAGGTCAGCACGTCCGAACGCGCTTCCAATTCGCGATTGTCTTTTGGCCCCGTCACTTTACCCATGCCCGCGCCGCCGATATTAGGCGTGGGGTCTGCCGGGTCATAACGATAGTGATCGGGTTCGGACTGTGGGGGCGAATCCGTCGCCAATATGCCATCGGGCTGCAAATGCCAGCGCTGCGAGATACTATCAGGAGGCCATGCCGGGAGGTCGCGCCATTCGTCCGCGCCCATGACATAGATGCGGACGGGTTGTTCGCGCAGGTGTTCCCGTTCATCCAGCAACTGCGCCCGAAACCACTTGACCGTCTCCGTCACCATCGCGCCTAACCCGCTCATATCGGTATGGGCCCAGGGACCGAGCGTCAGGTAGGGATTGCGTCCAGCCGCCTTGAGCGTTTGATAATCGCGGAGGGTATGCGGCAGCAAAATGTCGTACCAGCCGCTGCCCATGTGGTCGGGCGCGGTGACATGCGCCACATCCGCCGTGAAATCCATATCCGCCCACCATTCATCGCCCGGTTGGTCGTGCGCCAGCCAATCCTGCCAGTGCGAGATCGTCGTGCCCGTCGCAACGGTATCGGCGGTATTCAGCGGCAGGTGGTGATAGGCCTGGTTCAGCTTTTTGCCGGAGCGCATCATCAAACTTAAGAGGCCGAAGCGCCCTTTTTCCTGATGGAAGACTTGATCTGTCCAGCCCAATGCCGATTCAAGATAGAGCGCATCACCGGGATAGGTCAGGCTGCGAAATTCCGAACCTGTAATCCATGTCACCATCGCTTTGAGGTCATCGCCGACTTCGCTGGCAATCGCCCACTGGACATAACCCAGATAGCTGGGGCCAGCCGTCGCCAGGTCGCCATTGAACCACGTTTGCTGCTTCAGCCATGCGACTGTCGCCAGCCCGTCAGCGCGTTCATGGCGAAAGGGGTCGAGCGCCCCGCCAGAGCCAAATGTCCCCCGGCAGCTTTGCACCAGCACATGAAAACCCCGTTCGGCAATCAGCCGTCCCATCAACAGGCCGAAGAACCCCGCACGACCATAGGGCGAACGCACCAGCACAGTCGGACGTTCACCGACACCGCGCGGATAATAATGATCCGCCAGCAGCGTGACGCCATCGGGCAGCGGGACGGCGAGGTCTTTGTCCAGGCCAACGTTGTAAGTTTCGGCGGGCGGGAGTTTAAACAATTTTCCAAATAAACGACTCACGAGTGTCATAACAGGGACTCCATATTTTTAGCAGTTCAGCGTGTCCGCTATTTTAACCCATTGTTTTTCACATCTGCACCTGATTGCGAACTGCTTGACATCCACCAGCGCCAATGTTACTATTCGACAAAACATACCGAGCGTTCGGTTTTTATTATACCCAACGCTTGCTTATTTTCAACAAATTTTGTGCAAAAAGACCGTATGTACTCGAAATCGCACATCACCATCAACAATATACTCGAAGCAGCCCGCACGCTGTTTGTCGAACGCAATTATGCCGACGTTACCATCACCGATATTGTGACGCGGGCCGAGGTATCTAAAGGCGCGATGTATCATCACTTTTCCAGCAAAGAAGACCTGTACATCAAGATGATGCACCACTTTTTAGAGCAAATTCAGACGATTACACAGGCGACGACTGAACACAGCGTCGGCTCATGCCGCGAGAGAATACGCGAATCGATCCGGTCATTTTTAGACATTTCTGAAGACTTGCAGGGTATCTTGCGCCTGGTACGACGTGACATCAATATCTTTATGGACCCGGTGCGGCACGACTTGATCCGCGCCTACCAACAGGCTGTACCCGATCAAGTCGCGGCGATTTTGCACGATGGTATTGCCAGTGGCGAAATTAAACCTATCGACACCCGGCTGCTGGCGCGGGAACTGGTGGCGCTGGTGGAGGTCGCGATGCACCCATATAGTCGGCATGTGCTCGGCAAAACCGACTCGATGGCGGATTTTCTGGCTGGTCTTTTTTTTGATGGTGTGGCTGTGCATGAACCCGTTAAATAGGCGTAGCAATCGGCGCTGGTGGCACTTCACTGTCATAGTGGAGTACAATCGGCAGCCAATACTAATGAGATTAATTTTCAGGGCTATTCTTAGATGGTTGCAAAAAGAAAAGTTTCTGCTGTAATTCCGCCTGTGCAAACACAGCGACGGGGCAATTTTTTTGTCATGCGCCTGTTCCTCGTTGCGGTGATCGCGGGGGCGATGATGTCGGCCTTTAATGTCAACATCGGCGCGATTGGGCTTGGGTTGGCCTATGCGTTGATTGGCGTGTCGGTCTTTATCACCTTTCGTATCCTCGAATTTCCCGATTTAACCGTCGATGGCGCATTCCCGATTGGCGGCGCGGTCTGTGCGATGTTGATTATCAATGGCACCGCCGCAGAAGTGACATTAGCAGTCGCATTTCTGGCGGGGGCGATTACAGGACTGGTCACCGCGCTCATCACCATATTGTTCCGGGTCGAGGGTTTGCTCGCCAGCATTATCGTGATTACGGGTACGTATACCGTCGTCCTGCGGGTGATGCAAGATCGTAGTAATTTACCCCTCATCGGCGAGCGCACCATCCTCACGCCCTATCAGGAGCCTGTCCGTAACTTCGTGGTTGAGATGTTTGGGCCAGATATGCGGCGGCAGTCCAATAATCTGGTGGAAATTGCCGTCTTTGCCGTGCTGGTCATCCTCGTATTACTGGTGTTGAACTGGTTCATGCACACCGAGCTTGGTCTGACCATCCGCGCGGCGGGCCGCAACAGCCAGATGGTGCGGGCGATTGGCATCAATCACAATATCATGCTGATGCTGGCGCTGATGCTGGCGAACGGACTGGCTGGATTAGCCGGGGCGCTGGCGGTGCAGCAGTTGGGCTTTGCGGATGTGTCGCTGGGTATTGGCGTGATTATTCGTGGATTGGCGGCGGTGATGATTGGCGAGGTGCTGCTGCGTCCCAGATCTGTCGGGCAGGCGATGCTGGCGGCGGCTGTGGGCATGATTGTGTTCGATATTTCCCGCGCGTGGGTGTTCGCCGCGCTCCGGTTACCCACGTCCGACATTCGTCTGGTGAGCGCGCTGGTGGTGTTGAGCGCCCTCGCCGCGCCCAATATCTCGGATCGTTGGGATGAATGGCGCAGTAAACGTCGGCGGAATAGCGAAGCGAAGGAGCGCCACTGATGTTGGAATTAGACCGGGTTACGGTCACATTTAATCCTAATACAGCCAATGAAGTGACGGCGCTGGACGATTTTTCACTGAACGTGGCGTCGGGCGAATTCGTCACGGTGATTGGCGCGAATGGCGCGGGCAAAAGCACCCTCTTTAATGTTGTCGCGGGCACGACGGGCGTCGATTCAGGCAAGGTCTATCTGCATGGTGTCGATGTCACGGATATGCCAGAATTTAAACGTTCCCGTAATATTGGGCGTGTGTTCCAAAATCCGGCGATAGGCACATGCAATGGTTTGACGATCCGCGAGAATTTATCGCTGGCGGCTTTGCGCGCGAAACAACCCGGCTTGTCTTCTGGCGTGAAACGCGGCAATCATCAGTGGTTTTATAATCTGGTCGAACGGGTCAATCTGGGTTTGGAGACTCGTTTGGATACCGACGTGGGGTTGCTGAGCGGTGGGCAGCGGCAGGCCATTACGCTCATTATGGCGACGATGATGCGCCCGCAAATTTTGCTATTGGACGAACACACCGCCGCGCTTGACCCGAACGCCGCCGTGCAGGTGCTCGGTCTGACAGTCGAACTGGCGCAGGAATATGAGCTGACCGTCATCATGATCACACACAGTATGCAGCAGGCGGTGTCGGTCGGTAATCGGGTGGTGATGATGAATCGCGGCAAGGTGCTGTTTGATATTTCGGGCGAAGAGCGCGAAACGCTGCAATATCATGATTTAATCGAACGTTTTCGTAATCTGCACACCGATGCAGAACTGACTGACCGCGCTGTCCTCAGTTAGGTCTGCTGGAAATTGTGTGTTGATGAAGTATCGGGTTCACCACGAGTTTCAGTCGCACGGGCTTCTATTGCGGAAGCCAAAATAGTGTTCAATAGATCGTTATATTGGAGGATAAAAATGTCTCGTAAATTGTTTTTGCTTATGGTGATTCTCCTTGTCACCGTCTCGCTGACGCCTGTGGCAGCGCAGGATGATGACATCCCGACTGTTGCCATCATCCGCTTTGGTCAGCTTACGCCGTTTGAACGGTCTCAACAGGGCACACTGGATGTGCTGGAGGCGTATGGTTATGTCGATGGGGAGAACATCAACCTCATCTTCGGCGATGCCACATTTGACTTCCCCACCGCCAGCGCACTGGTTGAAGATGCGATTGATGAAGGCGCGGATGTCATTGTGACGATTACGACGCCGGTCACCTTGGCGGCCATCAATGCCACACAGGATATGGAAG
Source organism: uncultured Anaerolineaceae bacterium (assembly GCA_964614375.1). Taxonomy (GTDB): domain Bacteria; phylum Chloroflexota; class Anaerolineae; order Aggregatilineales; family Phototrophicaceae; genus CAZTLI01. The sequence goes on along the minus strand of CAZTLI010000019.1, from coordinate 2,508 downwards.
ACCCGCCGATTATCATGTTCAACACCGTTACCGAACCCTATGCAGCGGGGATTGCCCAATCGTCGTGCATCCATCCGCCGCATGTGTGGGGTTCACAGGCGCTGCCCGATTATGCCTCTATCATGCCGTTGATGTTTGAGGTCATTCCCGACTTAGAAACAGTGGGTTACATCTATACACCCGCCGAACCGAATGGGGTGGCGAGCACGGCCATTATTGTCCCACTGGCAGAAGAGCTGGGTATCGAACTGGTTGTCCAGACCATTACCGATACCTCTGAGGTCGGCATCGCGGCGGAAGCAGCCGTGAGTGGCGGCGCACAGGCCTTCCTCATCCCCACAGACAGCACCGTCGGCGCGGGTCTGGCGGCGATTCTGCAAGTTGCTGAAGAAGTGGGCATCCCCGTCTTCTTTGGCGATAGTGGGCAGGTTTATGAAGGGACGACCATTGGCGCGGGTGTCAGCTACTATCAAGAAGGTGTGGATACCGGGCGTATGCTGGTTGCTTACCTGAATGGCGAAGTAGACATCGCCACTACGCGCATTTCGCGGCAAACGGGCTTCATTCTCGCGGTCAATCTGGATACGGCTAATGCGGCAGGTGTCGAAATCCCACAGGACTTCCTGGATCGTGCCGATTTCGTGATTGAAAATGGCGAAAGCTCCGAAGGCGAACCCAGCCTGCCTGAAATGAGCATGGACGACATGATGGCGGCGGACAGCGAATGGGTGGGCGGTCTGGTCTGCACGGACGAAGACATTCAGGAACAGCAAGAGATGCTGGACTCGGCTTCAGACGAATAATTAGTAACCACCTCCTATCCTGCATAGGCGGGTAAGGGCAGCGTGTCCTTACCCGTTTTTATATACCATCTCAGGTGATCACATCGGATTGTCCTGAGATGATGATGGGAGTGCCCGAAAAGCAGGTTCCAGATAAGGGCAGTAATGAGGACAGGTAGTGTGCCGCACGCTTATCAACCCTCTGTGACTTCAGTGGTTTAGCTTTTGGTCGTTGCAACCTGGCGTTCTCTGCGGCCTTTGCGCTTCAATTTTAGCCAGCAGCCATGCTGTCTAACAGCCAAACGGAATGCTGATATTGGGTACTTCGCCAATGTCGAACAGGTCATACTGGATGACGACACGCCCGCTGACAGGCAGGCGATTTTCGTTTTCGACTGAACCGAATACGATGACATTTTCGACATCCAGATTGACATAATAGCGGATGACGACATCATGTTCGGGCGCGAACCACAATTCGCCGCTGCTGAGGGTCACTCGTCCCCCTTCGGCAAGTTGAATGCTGGGGACGACCACTGATTCGGGCGCAAATTCATAACGCCACACACGCTGCCCGTTGATGGTCGCGGGCTGGGATTGAGGTATGGCCTGACGCACACCGCCAATGAGGGATGAGGCGGTGAAATCGGCAATCGTCTCGGCTGCGCCAGTCGCATTCGTCTGGCAGGTCTCATCGCGCACAAGGAAGGCATCGCGGCCTATCCGTACCCCTTCATAATTGATGGGTTCGATGTGTTCGAGGAGGTCGCCCTGTGTTTCGAGCAGGACGCGCCGGGAGGTCGCCAACTGATTGAACCAGACCGTGGCGCTGACTCTGGCGGTGGTTGTGCGGGGTGTGCCGGTGAACAGCCCTTCAAAGCCGATATACATGCTGTAGCGCCAACCAGAGAGCAAGCGCGTGCCCAGGGTGATGTCTGTCAGATCAACCGGGCTGCGATATCCCGGCGGCGGTGCATTTTCGGTTAGATATTGGGCCGTGGCGGCGGCGTCCGGGTTAAATGGTGTGGGCAGGTCGTCAATGTCTAGCCGCGCCTGACATCCCACCAGTAAAATTAGGCACATCAACCCTAAAAATCGTTTCACGCGAGATGCTCCTCACGATTATCATCCAGTGTGCTATGCCTCTTGATTCTAATACACTGGTACGATGGGGCAAGTCTCGTTTGGAAACGCTATAATCACCACCCGACAATCCAGGCACACCCGATAGAGGCAGCAGATGTTAGAGCAGGTGCAGTTCATTCGCCGCACACGTCTGGACGATACACGCGGCTGGTTTTTGAAGGTGATTAATGGGTCAGAGAATCATTTGCCCGAACGCACGGGCGAGATTTATGTGACGACGACACAACCGGGGGCCGTGCGGGGTAACCATTATCATGTGCAGACTGCCGAATGGTTCACGGTGATACAGGGCGCTGCTGAACTGGTGTTGAGCGATTCTACTGGCGAACAGCGGCAAACCCATTACATCAGCGCCGATGAGCCGGTGACAGTCTATATGCCAGCGGGCGTCGGTCATGCCATCAAAAATCCAGATGACAGCGACACAACGCTCATCTTCATCATGTACGCCGATCATCTGTATGACCCGGACGACACGGTTCCGCTGAAATTGCTATAGCGCGGCAAGATGTGTCCAATTTCTGTCATGACTTACGCAGTTGAGCTATCAGGCAAGGGGTTTATGCAGGTTAACAATTTA
>CAZTLI010000018.1:3066-25407 GCA_964614375.1 uncultured Anaerolineaceae bacterium | reverse complement strand
ATACGGTGTGCTCATGCCAGCCGTGCCGTGTCCCTACGACTGGGTGATACGGTGTATTATGCCAGCCGTGCCGTGTCCCTACGACTGGGTGATACGGTGTGCTCATGCCAGCCGTGCCGTGTCCCTACGAATGAGCTGCGCCAATGAATAGGATATGGTGGTTCGCTGGTTGACTAACGCAATAATCTTGCGTTACGGGACAGGGATTTCGGGGGATAATGGCCCGACCAGACCACTGGCATCCACAGCGGCGATGGCGACACCTTCAAAGCGACTGCGTGTGAATCCATCCCAGGTAACGCTGCTGTCGGGGACTTCAAACTGCTGATTGTAATAGAGCGAACCGGGTGAGCGCAGCGCGATGATATAGGAGGCCGCGTCAGGAATTGGCTCCCACACCAGTGTCCGCTGACCATTCGTATTATCTCGCAGCGCGGCGTTGCGCGGCGGACGGGGGCCATCGGCCATTGCCGTAACAACAGCCAGTATCGTGCGCGCGGTCTGCACCAGATAACCCGCTTCCAGCGTATCCCACGTATCGCCGGGATCACCATTCACGCGCGATTCCAACGATTCGATGAAGCGCGCCGCCGGATATTCCGCCTCGCTGAACGAGAAATGGTCACCATAGCGATTTTCACGGTCTATCGCATCATGCACCACAATTTCCATGCCCGGTGTGAGGTTAAACGCGAGGAAATTGGCTGTCCGCGCCAGATGACGCGAGCGCGATGTATTGGGCCCGTCGGAATACACGCGCATCCGGTTATTTTCGACATTGCCCTGACGGTCATTGTTGCTGCCGAGCGTATCGAGGTTGAACATCGCCGCAATCGGGATATTGTAGCGTCTGAGATAATCATTGACGAAAGCACGACTGCCCAAACGACCATGTTCTTCTGCCGAAAATGCCACGAACATAATCGTCGCCCGGTGTGGACGCTGGCTGAGGATGCGCGCCATTTCCAGCAGCACCGCCACGCCCGTCGCATTATCATCTGCGCCCGGCGCGAAGGCTTCGGGGTCGGATAAATCGAGCGACACACTATCATAATGCGCGCCGATGACGATGATGTCGCCATTGGCCTCTGTGCCGGTCAGGATGCCGATGACATTAAATTGTCGTGTGGCAATATCATAGGCGTTAATCGCAAATTCTTGCTCGGTCACGCTGAAGTTATAGGGCGACTGCGATTGAATGATGTCGAATTGATTACGGATATAGGCCCGCGCCGCGCCGACGCCCTGTGTGCTCGAATCAAACGGGCTGTTCACATGGCGCGTATGAAACCCCTGCAACGTTGAAATATGAATCATCAAGCGGTCTGAACTGACTTCGTTCAATAGATTGAAGATTTGCGCGTCGATGGAGTCATTGCTGACATTTTGTGGCGGCGCTTCGACGGCGCTGCGCGTTGCATAACCCAGTGGTTGTGGTGGTGTGGCGGTTGCGCGCGGCGAAATCACCGGCGTATCATTCGATGCACCCAGATTGCACGCGAGTAAGGCGGCACACAGCCAACAAATAACAAGCAGGGTTTTATGGTGGTTGGTCTTCATAGTGGGCATTGTACCATAATCTGGAAATAGACGAGCAGGAGCGCGCCCGAAAATCGGGCAATCGTTGTGTTGGCGTTGCCAATGCACATGGCAGCGCGTTGCTGGTCTGCCATTACCCGCGGCAACGGCTGTTCACACGATTGTCGGCGGGCATCCGCAGCCGTTAACTGCCGGGTATTGCCCAACGGAACGCGCAGGTCGTGGGTGCTGCGCCGCGTCCCACCGTGTCACACACGACAATTTCATCCGCGCCGCTAAGGACATGGAAGGTCGTTTCATCACCCACTGTCCGCCAGAACATCGACTGCACATCCGGCACAGAAATTTGGGTGCGGGTACTGTCGCCGCAATCCCATTCAGCGGGCACAGAGACATTTTGCTGTTGCAGCAGCATCACCACACATTCATCCGCTTGCAAACGACTGCCCGTGATTTGGCTGCCGCTGAGACGGGTCGTGCCGCGCTCAATGACCAGTGTCGTCAGGTCAACCGGCACTTCACCATCGTTGCGTAAGGCAAAAGCTGTCGCATTATACACAATCGTCATGGCGATACCATTCACCGGGATAGCGCCACTGCTGGTCGGCGGGATGGTGGGCGCGGTTGTTGGCGCAGCGGTCGGTACGTCTGTCGGGACAGTCGTCGCTGCGTCTGTCGGCACGGCGGTATCCGGGGAGTTCTGTGTGGGTGCGTCTGTCGGGACAGCGGTTGGGACATCCGTCGGCAGGTCGGTCGGCGCGGTCGTCGCGGTGGGGGCGTCGGTAGGCGTCTCAGCCACGACCACGATACCCGCCCCATTGGTCGTGGGCGCGCTGGCGGGCAAAAACGAATCAAGCAGGCCGGGATTGGTCGCCACAACCACCAGACCCAATGCCGCGATAATAAACAGGAGTATGGCCCAATGGAACAAGGCGCGGGTTAAACGGGCAATGACGCCGCGTCGTGGGCGTTCACGCAGGGCAATCGTCGCGGTATGATCGCCCGCCTTCAAGGGGCTGACGACGACATTATCCGCGACGCCTTTGGCCCTGGCCGATTCCACCCGGTCTACATGCGCGGCAACAGCCTCTTCCATCTCGTCTTTGCCAAAAGCGGGGGTTTTATCGGCACGTTTGATGGGTGTTGGCAGTTCGGCATCGGTTTTATCGGCCAGCACGGCATCCGGCGCAGCTAGATTATAGGACTGCTTAATGGCGGAAATGAGTTCCGTCGCGGTGTTATGCCGATTTTCCGGGATTTTATCCAGCGCCCGCAGCAGTTCATCTTCCACACGCTGCGGAATATCGGGATTAATCGAGCGCGGTTTGGGCGGCGGTTCGTTGATATGGCTGATGGCGATTTCCATCGGCGTCGCGCCTTTGAACATCACCTCGCCCGTTAAAATCTCAAAGACGATGACCGCCAGCGAATACGTGTCACTCTGCGAGACCGCTCGTTCAGACGCCATCGCCTGTTCGGGTGAAATGTAGCGCGGCGTGCCAAAGGCCGTACCCAATGTCGTATCGGCAGTCGAACGCAGCACCAGACCAAAATCGGTCAGGGTCGCTTTGCCGTTGTTTTCCAGCAAAATGTTGGACGGCTTCACATCGCGGTGAATGATGCCATGGGCATGGGCATGGTCGAGGGCGGCAGCCACCTGTCCTAATATATTCAACGCATAATCAACCGGCATTTTTGTGCCTTCGCGCCGCAGTCGCTTGAGTTCAACCGCGAGGTCGTTGCCCTGAATATACTTCATCGCGAGGTAATAAATACCTTCGTCCTGCCCGAACTGGTAAATGGTGATGATATTTTCATGTTCCAAAGCAGCGACAGCCCGCGCTTCACGCTCGAAGCGAATCGCCAGCGTATCATCATCGCCGGTCATATCGGGAGTCAGGATTTTGACGGCGGCCTTCCGTTCGAGCTTGGTATCCAGCCCAATATAGATAGAGGCCATGCCCCCGCTGGCGAGCCGTTCCATAATTTCATAATCGCCCAGCTTACGCCCGATTAAATTATCATGTTTTGATGCTTTTGAAGACACGTTGTCCTCATCCTTCCGCTGCATCCCTGGTTATGGTCTATATCTCCACCATACACCCATTTTTACCAATCAACCCTTGCGTCTGGCTAAATTGTGCCCTTTAACCCACAGGAGGTCAAATAGAAATTCTGAATTTTTTGCAACAAAAAACGGCTGGATGGGTCATTCCAGCCGTATCAAATGCAAATAGGGGTGGTTTAATCGCCGATAATGCCCAATCGTTCGGCCTCTTCCAGATCGAGTTTGTCGCCGCTGCTGCTTTTAGCGACCAGACTTTCAAGATTCTCTTCACTGAAGAGGTCATCAAAGGCGCTTTCGTCGATATTTTGCTGATTGAAAATATCGTCCACATTAAATTGGTCATCGGGAATAGCTTCCAGCAGCGGCCCGGCAGGTTCGAGAATGATTTCTTCTTCCACTGGCGTTTCGTCACCGCCAAAGCGTCCGATGACGAGTGGGGCATCTTCTTCGACAACGGGTGTTTCTTCCGTCCGTTTCTTGCGTGGGGTTGCTTCACGCTGCTTGGGCATGACGGCCCATGCTGCGGGGCCGATGGTCGCCGCGAGGTCTTCGGCGGCGCGTCCCCCATAATTCTTGACCGCGCCCAATTGACGCGACCCGCCCTGTCCATCAAAGAGGACACACAGGAAATGGTGCAAGCCAACCGATAACACAAAAATATCAAACTCATCGCCATCATAAAATTGCAACACGCGCGCTTGCCCGCCGACAATTTCTTTCACATCCATATTGGCGGCAAAGGTCGGCATCAGGGCGAAGGTCAGTTTTTCGCGATCCAGGTAACCCGCCGCGCCACATTCCAACAGCACTTCGCCCTCGCGCGTGGTGAGGAAGATGGCCGTCGCGCCTAAATCACGCAGCAAGTCATCGACAAACCCTTTCGCCAAACCGACATCCACAGTGGGCACAGGGCCGAAATCTATGGGCAGGCCGACGCTGGCGGGCGCTTTCATCGCTTCTTTGATGTCCTGACCATCCAGACCCGCAATCAGGACGCGCAGGAATTGGTCGATTTTTACCGGACGGCTGAGGAATACAAAGGGCGATTCGGCTTCTTCTTCGGGGTCGAGTTTGCTGGGGCCATCGCCATCCGAGAAGACCACGACGCCGGTTTTTTCGGACGCTTGTTTGGTTTGCATCGCCAGCAGCGGCCCATTAATTTCGCCATCGACATACCAGGAAGAGAACAGCAGGTTACATCCCACCTGTTTGACTTCTTCTAATGCCCCCGCGCCACTGGGAATGTCGGAGAGGATAACGGGGCGATCCAGTAAATCCGTCGCGGCACGCACGAAACGCGCTAGATTACCAGATGGGTCTACTGTGATTATACGCGGCAAAGAGGCCATAAGCGTTTTCCTGTTGCATCTACTTCATGAATGAATTAAAGCAAAGCTCACTAAATTATACTGCGAGTCTCGCTTCAAGTTAAAGCCGTTTCGCGCTTTTTGAATTAAGATTCAACAAATCTGCCTCATGTGTTTGTAAATTGAGAGCTTTGTCAATGTTTGTTGATAACTCAAGTGTACGTCAAAATCGGCACCTACGCCACCTCTGTTTAGGGCGTTCACGATTTTTTCAGAAAAGCTAAACACGGCATAGCTGCGCCACCACAATTGCATGAAAATAGCCGCTGGCTAAACGACAATTGAACCGCAAAGGATGTTAAGGGTAAGGGCAAGCGGACACCCTTTTTCATGACTTAACGGCTGAGCACAGCGGCGCATCCCTACCTGACACGCATTCAACGCAGGCTGATTTTCAGAAAAGTTGCGGAATCTATTGGTCATCTGTTTTTAGTCTATCATCTTCAAGCCGACGGCTCTATAGTCGGATAGGGCTAGACGTTCGTTTGCCCGGCGCGCCTGTCGCTGATGGGCGATTTCTAATCAACAAGATTACAATAATGTAATACTAATGCGTATTGGCTAAATTACGGTACAATCAACCACAATGCAGTGCGGCAGCAGCAATCAACCCAATCATCCACAAGATAACTCGAGTTAGCGACATGGAAATTACGGTACAGTGGGATAATGAAGAAAAGACCATTCTTCGTGTGTATTATCCAGAACGGTGGATTTGGCCTGATTTATATGATGCTGTAGACCGCACACAGGCCATGCTCAACAGCGTCAGCCATCCGGTCAAAATCCTTGTGGATATGAGCAGGTCGATGTTTCTGCCTACGGGGTCAACGTCGCACGTCAGCAATATGCTCACCGCACCCCACGCCAATGCAACCGTGATGGTCGTGGTCGGCGCATCGGGTTATCTCAAGAGTTTTCTCGAAGTTTTTAGCGAAATGTTCAATCCCTCGTCGAACGCGCGTAAGATTCTGCTGGCGCGCACCCTGGAAGAAGGCTATGAAATGCTGAACGCGCATACCTAATCCCGGTGTGAGCAATCGGCATGTCAGCACCTGCGGGCAAGAGAGTAAGTATTCACCTGTCCATACGTCTGCCGATAAACCCCCATCCCCGGCCCGGCAGAACGGGTCACAAGCGTTCTGAAAGTCCCCCTTGCTCTGCAAGACCTCGAATTCGGGGAGGGGTTTGCAATGGGTACAGGCAAAATCTGAGGGCTGCGTGAACACTTACGCGGAGACAGCAGCGCCGTGTCCGATGACCTGATTACATACTTAACGTGCATAAACGTGCGGCTGCCCGAAAGACACGTCATCTGAAGATGACAAAACAGCCCCAATGCGCGTGCTTTTACACCCCCAAAAATTTGTCCATTCCAGTCGATGCGGCGCGGTGGCAGCCAGATTTCGTCTGGCGCTGGACATACAATCATCGTCATACAGTCAAAGCGCATACCCCCTCTGCCCGATACCTCAACCGCGTAAGTCCTGCATTTTGTTTAAAGTATATAGAAAATCTGCCCGCATCTGTTGATTTGCACTAAGCTCGGTGTATGATTAGTGTAGATGACCAACACAACTGTGGTTGTGGTCATCTATGATAAACTATGGTACATTGGTTGATACATAACCAATCTTCAGTGGGCTGTGTTGCATAATCTAACAGGTCATGATTAGAAGAGACGAAGCGAAAAGACCATGATAGAGGTAATCATTGATAGCATCCGAGTGAGTTTAACATCGCCGCACCGGGTGGTGGTACTGAAAGATTCTGTGACAGAACGCTATTTAGCCATCTGGATCGGCACTGCCGAGGCTGACGCCATCACGATGGAATTGCAAAATGTGCCTAAACCGCGCCCACTGACTCATGATTTGCTGAAGAACATCATCCATGATCTGGGTGGGCGGCTGGTAAATGTCCTCATCAACGACTTACGCAAAGATACCTATTATGCTCGTCTTTTGATTGAAATCGATGGCAAACAAATCGAGGTCGATTCGCGTCCGAGCGATGCGATTGCGCTGGCGGTGCGCGAGAAAGCGCCGATGTTCGTCGCCGATCATGTGATGGACGACGCGGGCACGAAACCCGAACGCGACATCCAATACGATACCGATGTGGAAGATGAACCAGAAACCCGCGAAGCCCCGGTTGATGAAGGCAAATTGAGCGCCTGGGCCGATTTCGTCAATACACTCGATTTTGAAGACTTCGACGACAGCGAGGATTAATCCCCCGCTTGGCAATCCATACAGTGACACGCGCTTGACCGTTATGGCAGGCGCGTTTTTTGTGTAGTGATGAATTTGCCTATCAGTACCATTGTAGCCTAAACGATTGCGCCCATCGGTGGTAGGATAGAGAACGCTGTATGGTGATTGTTTCGCCCAAATCCATACACAACGACAGCGCACTAAACGCAGTCTGCCGCTATACTAAACACACACGCATGTAATGATAGCGAGACCATGACAAATCAAGCCAATCTGCGCGCCGGGCAACCGGTGCCGTTCAGTCAGGAAGCCGAAGAAGCCGTCATCGGCGCGGTGCTGGTCAACCCGCGCGCTTTTCTGACTGTCGCCACATTCCTCAAAGCCGACGATTTTTATCTGCTGCGCCACAATTACATCTGGCAGGCTTTGATGCGCCTGAACGAACGCAGCGACCCGATTGATTATCTAACCGTTTTGCAAGCACTGCGCGATCTGGGCGTGCTGGACGAAATCGGCGGCCCACCCTATATCACCCGCCTGATTAACAGCGCCCCGACCTCTGCCCATGCCGAGGTTTATGGGCGTCTGGTCGAACGGGCCTCTATCCGCCGTAAAATGCTCATCGCTGCCGACGAAATCAAGGCGCTGGCCCTCAACGAAGAATTGTCTATCGAGACGGTCACCAACGACGCCGAGCAAAAATTATTCAGTGTGACCGAAAACCAACTCAATCGCGAATTTGTGCCCATGTGGGACGCGATTAGCGAATATTATGACCGCCTCGAACACCTGATGCAGAATCAGCATGAATCGCTGGGGCTGCCCAGCGGTTTTAAAGACCTCGACCAGCTCTTAGGCGGCTTCCAGAAATCGGACTTGCTGGTGTTTGCGGGTCGTCCGGGGATGGGTAAGACCTCCTTCATGCTCTCAGTCGCGTTGAATGCGGCGCGGATTGGTGGGCGGATCGCCATTTTCACGATGGAAATGGGCGTGGAGCAGATGGTGCAGCGTATCATTTCGATGGAAACGGGCATCAATATGCAGAAGCTGCGTCTGGCGCAGTTGAACCCGCGTGAAGCCGCTTTGTTCACCGAAGTGGTCGGGCGCATCGGGCATTTTCCGATTTTCATAGACGATACACCCGCGTTGTCACCGATGCAGGTGCGGACGAAAGCGCGCCGTCTCGCCCATGAGCACGGCATCGACATGATTATGCTCGATTACATGCAGTTGATGAACGCCGGCGATGCCTACAAGAACAATCGCGTGCAAGAAATCAGCTATATCAGCCGCAGCTTGAAAGAATTGGCGCGTGACTTGAATGTCCCGGTGTTTTCCGCCGCGCAGCTCTCGCGTGCTGTCGAGCAACGTCAGGACAAGCGTCCGGTGCTGAGTGATTTGAGAGAAAGTGGCGGAATCGAGCAAGATGCGGACGCCGTGATGTTCCTGTATCGCGATGTGATTTACAACGAAGCGACGGAATTTCCCAATCAAGCTGATATTATTGTCGCCAAACACCGCAATGGCCCGACGGGGGTTATCTCCCTGTATTTCGAGCCGACGATTACCAAATTTATGGACGGCGCGGTACGGCGTGTGGATTTGAGCGATTTAGGATAAATCATGCAGACATTTGATGGCTTCCCGCCCGGTAAGGCGAAGATGACCAAAATCCCGGCGCAGTTCTTCAGCGACCTGCTGCCAAAAATCGACCATCTGGCGGAACTCAAAGTGACGTTATTCTGTTTATGGGCCTTGCAGCAGCAAGAAGGCGATTATCGCTATCTGCGCCAGACGGATTTCGTCAACAATGCCGGATTGATGGCTAGTCTGAAAGTGGTCAATACTGACCAGACGCCAGAAGCGCATCTGCGTGACGGCCTATTGCGAGCCGTCGAACGCGGGACGCTGCTGCGGGTCATAGTGGCGCTGGACAGCGGCGATGAAATCCTCTATTTTGTCAATACCGCGCGCGGACGCCATGCAGTGGCGCGCATCAAGGCGGGCGATTGGCAGCCGGGCACAGAATCCGAACCCGTGATGATTTTGCCAGAGCGTCCCAACAGTTATATGCTGTATGAGACCAATATCGGGCCATTGACGCCGCTCATCGCCGACGAAATCAAAGACGCCGAGCGCGATTATCCGCCCGAATGGATACAGGATGCCATCAAACAGGCGGTCGAAAGCAACGCGCGCAATTGGCGTTACATCCGCGCGATTTTAGAACGCTGGCAAACCGAAGGTAGAAGTCGTGAAGTCACTGGGCGATCTGATGAACGGGATAGAGCACGATATGTCAAAGGCAAATACGCCGATTTCATCGACTCCTGATTCCGGTACGTGTCATCTTTGTGGCATGGAGTCGATATGCGGCGGGTTGGGTGTGGTGCGTTACGATGTGCCGATGAGCGACCCCCGTTTCGGCAAACTGTTTCGCTGCCCTAATCACGCCGTAGAAATGGATACCGAACGGCATGAACGTCTGCGTCGTTTGAGCAATATGGCGGCGCTGGCAGACAAAGCCTTCGATAATTTCGAGGTACAGTTCCCGATGTATACCGGTGAGCAGTTGCGTTCGCTGGCAATGGCGGTGCGCGTGTCGTCCAATTTTGCCGAAGAGCCGCGTGGATGGCTGCTGCTGGAAGGGACTTATGGCTGTGGCAAGACGCATCTGGCGGCGGCAGTCGGCAATGAACGGCTGCGACGGGGCGATACGGTGCTGTTCATCACCGCGCCCGACCTGCTCGATCATCTCCGCAGCGGCTATGCGCGTTCTGCCGAAGAGCCGTATGACGAAATGTTTGAGCGCGTTCGCAATGCCACGCTGCTCATTCTGGATGATTTAGGTGTGGAAAATCCCAGCCCGTGGGCACAGGAAAAATTGTTCCAACTGCTAAACCACCGTTATACGCACCAGATGCCGACAGTCATCACCACCAACGCCGCGCTCGATACCCTCGACCCGCGTATCCGCAGCCGCTTATTAGACGAACGGCACATCCGCCACGCCAAAATCAGCGCGCCCGATTATCGCACCACCTCATCGCGGCAGCAGGCCGATCTCAATACCAGTTTGAGCCTGTATGCCAGGATGACATTTGATACCTTCGATACCCAAGACCTGCTGCTGCCCGATGAACAGAAAAAATTGGAACGCAGCAAAAATATCGCGCTGCATTATGCCAAAGAGCCAAAGGGCTGGCTGATGCTGATGGGCGATTATGGCGGCGGCAAAACCCATCTCGCGGCGGCGATTGCCCATGAGGTCGCGGAACGGGGCGAAAAGGTGCTGTTCGTGACCGTGCCCGACCTGCTCGATTATCTGCGCGTGACCTTTCGCCCGGATTCATCGGTCAGTTTCGATCAACGCTTCCAGATAGTCCGCAATATCCCGCTTTTGGTGCTGGACGATTTAGGCACCGAACACACGTCCCCCTGGGCGCGCGAAAAATTGTTCCAGATTCTCGATCATCGCTATATCGCCAACCTCGCCACCGTCATCACCACCTCGAAGCAGCTTGAAAATATGGATAACCGCATCCGTACCCGCCTGATGGACAAACGCCGCTGTACGATTCATGCGGTGATCGGCCCCGATTATGCCACCCGGCTGAGTCGTCGTTAAACGGTATCCCGCCTCATGGCAAGTCCCGCCCTCACTGTCACGCCTTATACCCGGCGCAACCGGCGCGCGCTGTTGGATTTAGTGTTCCGCAGCTATCGCGCCTATACCCATCTGGATTGGCACGATGTTAACGATTGGCTCGATGCCTATGACGCGCCGATTCAGCTAGCGTGGGTGGGGCAGAGTCTGGTGGGGGCATTGGGCGCGTCTATCCCGATGAATGACAGTGGTTGGCTGCGGATTGTCGCGATTCGTAATAATACCGCCGCCGACGCCATTCTGAGCGCATTGTGGGACAGTCTGCGGGGCGATTTACAGGCGCTGGGCGCGAAACACCTGTTTGTGATGCTGACGCAAGATTGGCTGCAACCGCATATCACAGCGATGGGCTTTCGGTATCTGGAAGATGTGGTGACACTGGCGCGCAACAGTCGGATATTGCCCCTGCTGCCACCCGGCAATATGACCATTCGCTACGCCGCCCGCACCGATTTTCCCGCCATCGTCGCCGTAGACAACGCCGCCTTTCATCCCCCGTGGCAGCTTACGCAGACCGACTTCCGGCAGGCGTTCACTATTGCCGCCAGTTGTACCGTCGCGCTGGATGCGGGTGATGTGGTCGGTTATCAACTGACGACGCGCTATCGTGCCAATGCCCATCTCGCACGCCTCGCCGTCCGGCCTGATATACAGGGGCAGTCCGTCGGGGCACAATTGCTGCATGACATGCTGCGCCGCTTCATAGACCGCGATGTGTTTTCCGTCACGGTCAATACACAGGCCAGCAACCTCGCCTCACAGCGTTTGTATCTACGGTATGGTTTCGAGCGCAATGGTTATGATTTGCCGATATGGGTGATGGATTTGTAGGGCGACGCGCGCATCGCCCCTACCGATGTCATCCCGCCGCGGCGTCTGTCGGGGGTGGTGCATCGGCGCCTGCTGGCAGCACAAATCGCACCTCGAACAACCAGGGCCAATTTTTGCCCGTGATGAAAAACGTGTCCGAATCGGGATTATAGGCGATGCCGTTAAGCACCTCGCGCGAGGGATTGACCTGTTCGCGCTGGGCGGCAGTCAGCAAACCCGTCGCATCAATCACCGCGACGATCTGGCCGTTGGACTTGTCGATTTGCACGATGTAATCGGTCAGCCAGACATTGGCATATATATAGTCGCCGACACACTCCACTTCGTTCAAGCGCTGGAAGGGCTGCCCGCCGACCTGTAGCTGATTAATCGGTGTGCCACGATAGGTCACGAGGCCATCAAAAATCAGGTCAAATGTTTGGGCATCGCGCACGGACAAAAATTCAGTGCCATCGGTCATATACAGATAGCGCCCGTCGTAGCAAATGCCCCAACCTTCGCCTTCATATGTATATTCACCGAGATAGGCGAACGTGGTGACATCATAGACCAGCGCCACGCCATCGCGCCATGTGATTTGTATCAGGCGGTCATCGACCAGCGTCAGCCCTTCGGCAAAATTCACTTCATCTGTCACCATGAGGCCGACATCGCCTGTTTCCAACGACACCGCCCGCAGTGTCGAGACACCTGCACCGCCGGCTGTCGCGCTGCCACCGGAGCTTTCATAGAGCCGACCATTGTGCCAGAGCAAACCCTGGGTATAGGCCGATGGGTCGTGGGGATAGGTGTTGATGATTTCGGGGACGAGGATGACGGGCTGCGCCGGGTCGAAGGGGATAGTGTCCTGTGCGTGGGCGGGCAGCAGCGCCACCAGCGCCAGCAAAACAACCCACAGGATGCGCGCGCGTGCCTTGACCATAACCATTCCTCCATCGTCACAGTGTGTTAAGCCGCGCCGTATTGTAATCCCATCCGATGCACATTTGTAGGGACGACCCGGCGTGGTCGTCCATTTTCAGACAGGCACATCGGCCTGCGGACAGGCACATCGGCCTGCGGACAGGCACACCGGCCTGTCCCTACGAGGTAATCCCATCCGATGCACATTTGTAGGGACGACCCGGTGTGGTCGTCCATTGTCGGACAGGCACATCGGCCTGTCCCTACGTGGTAATCCCATCCGACGCACATTTGTAGGGACGACCCGGCGTGGTCGTCCGCCGCTATTGTCGGGAAGCGCGCATCTGGCATACAATAGGCGGTCATTGTTAAGAATAAAAATCGTGATGCGGTAAGGGTGATTCGCGAATCACCCCCTTGTTATCAAACTAGTGACCGGAGTTCATAAAATGACTTATAAATTAGACAGCACCTTCCTCTGGCGGGGCGTGCTCACGGCGCTGGGTGTGACGCTGGCGCTGCAACTCATCCGCCCCTTCTTTTCGCTGGTCGTCAATTACTTCGGCGAATTTGTCGTCAGCAGCCTCATCCTGTCGGCAGTACCCGTGTTGATTGTCTTCCTATCGCCATTTTTACTGCTGGTGATTGTGCGCTTCCTCAGCCCCAAACGCACCCTGCTGCTGACTGTCGGTGGTTTAATCGTCGCCCGCGGCGCGCTGCAATTCGCCCCATCGCCCGCGATTGGTCTGGTGATTTCGGCAGTCGGGACGGCTTTCGGTTTGATGGCGCTGCCCCTGGGGTTAGCCATCGTCCGCACAGCCGATTCGCCCGATAATCCGATTCCGCCCGCATGGTCGGCCTATCTGTTCACGGCAGGGGTCGTGCTTGGTCTCGCGCTGGATACGGCAATCAATGCGGCCTTCCTCACATGGGATATGGTCTGGCAGCCCGGACTCACACCCGTTGTAGTGACTGGCGTGGAATGTCTGGCGGCGCTTATCGCCCTCTGGCAAATCCGTAACTCACTGCCCGACAGTATCACCGAGACCGGTTTCCGCAACGGGTTGAGCACGGCGCTGTTGGGCGCATTCTTCGCGCTGAATATGCTGTTCCTGCACAGTTCGCCCTATGTCGCCGGAGTCACAGGCTTCACTATGGCGGGCGCGACGGCGCTGGTGCTGGTCGGCGGGGCGTTGATGCTGTTCACTGCTGGCTGGGTGGCGAAACGTCAACTGCCGCTGCCTGTGCGTCTGTTCGATGGCGTCGCGCTGGTCGTCCTCATCATCCTCATCCCGCGCAGCAGTGGGTTTCTGGGCGCGGTGCTGATTCTGGTCGCGCAGCAGTTCGCCGTCGGATTGCTCGTGCCCGCGCTCACCGGGTCAGCCAATCGCGAAAGCAAACCGGGCATCAGTCGCACGGTCATTGTCGCTGGAATCGGCAGTGTGCTCTTTGTCGTGACCCTCATTCTGTATTATGTCGCGCAGCTCGCATCGCTGCCATTTAGTTATGCCGTGCTGCCACCGTTCGCGGCGGTTTTGCTGGCATTAGCGGCCTTCATCGCTGTCCCCACGCCGGATAGCGGGGTCGCCATCCCGCAAAGACTTCCGGCAGCGCCCCTTGTCCTGTTGGTGGTGCCGCTGCTGCTGTTCCTGATGCGTCCGGCAGTCGTCACTTCCGCCCTCGAAGGCGATGCTGTGCGCGTCTATAGCTACAACATTCACTATGCGGTCACGGCCAACGGCTGGCTCGACCCGGCGGCGATTGTTCGCGAAATCCAGGCCCACACGCCGGATGTCGTCGTCATTCAAGAGGCGGGACGCGGCTGGTTGGTCGGCGGCGGTATGGATACGGTGGAATATCTGTCTATCGGGTTGCAAATGCCCTATGTATATGCGCCTGCTGCGGGGCCAGATTTTGGCAATATCATCCTCAGTCGTGTGCCGATAGCCGATTGGGGATTCGCGCCGCTGCCAACAGAAGGCATTCCGATGGCGCGCAGCTATATCTGGGTCACGCTCGATACCGAACCTTTGCTGCGGGTGATTGGCGTCCATCTATCGGCATTTGTCGAGGCGGAAGACCGTTTCCAGCAGGTGGATGTGCTGCTCGAGGTCTGGGACGAACAACCGCTTACCCTCATCGCGGGCGATATGAACAGCACGCCGGGCGCACCGGACATGCAGCGGCTGCTGGATGCTGGTTTGGTCAGCGCGCAGGATGCAGTCGGCAATGCCAATGGCCTGACCTTCCGCTCCAACGACCTTTATCAACGTATCGACTGGATTTTTGGCTCGGATGACCTGTCATTCAGCAATTTTGTCATCCCCGATACCCAGGCCAGCGACCATCTGCCGCTGTCGGTGACGGTCACACTGCCTGAGTCGTAATTTGTGATGCGTAGAAACAAAGAGCGACGCGGGGTGGGCGTCGCTCTTTTTATGGCCTTAACATGATGCCGTTCGGTTTTGGCAATCATAAACAACCGCGGGCGACCGGGCATTGTGGAATCATGACAGCGTTGTCCTTTACCCATAACAAAGTGTAAAAAATCGGTCTGATTTTGTTAAATTTGTGATATGCTGGTCGAGTCCGTCCAGCAATTTTTACGTATACATACATCCAAACATCAGCATCTGGACGTACTGAGATTGTGGGTATGCGCGTACTGCGCGGTTATTTGATTCCAGATATGGGGGAATTATTTCACCTTGAAAAACATATTGATTGTTACCTGCATCGCACTTGTATTGCTGCTCACGGGTATTCATGTGGCTTCCGCCGCCGCGGTGCCCGATGTCACTGAACTGGTTTTCAGCGCCGTACAAAACACCACCAGCCCGCCGCAAAGTGTCATCATTACCAATACGGGGGGCGCGCCGATACAAATCACCAATGCGTCGATTATCGGCGGCAGCTTCAACGTCACACCCAATGTCTTTCCGATTGTCATTGGGCCGGGCGCGACGACGGCGCTCAATGTCACTTTTTCGCCAGCCGCAGGCCCTACCGGAATCCTCAACGCCATCCTGCGGATCGTCAATACCGCTGGCGCAGATGTGGACATTCCGCTGTTTGGGATACGCATCCAGCAAACCTTCACCGCCGAACCCGATTTACAGACCATTTTCAACGCAGTCGGATTCAGCGTCGATGCAGGCGGCACCGGGCTGCTGCCAACGACTCCCGCTTTAATTGGCGATGAGGTAGACGTGGAGTTGTTCGAGAAGGCGGGACCCGGAAACGTCACCGTGGAATGGGTGGCAAACTTTGGCTTTGGCGATCATACCCAATACGGCTTCTATCTCCCCGGCCCGCCCGTTAATCAAACGGAACTGGGGATTGTGCTGGGGTTTACCGGTCAGGGCGCGCAAATGCTCTATCCCGATCCGGTGCAGCAGGTGGCACTTCCACGCGGCGTCGGGCTAGAAACATTCGACCCCGGCGCCGCGGCATTTGGTATATATACGCATAACGAAGGGTTCGTTCATACGGACTTTACGCAAGATGCGCTCAATACCGGGCCAATCAGCCATGCGGTGCGGGTTTATCCCCATTTTGACCGGGCTGGTGCGCCGGTTGCCAACAGTTTTATTCTGGCGTTTGAAGATGCCAGCAACGGCGATTATAACGACTTTGTGCTGCTGCTGGGCAATGTGCGCCCTGTGGGGTTGAATTCGCCGCCGGTTGCCAATGACGATACCGCCACGACCCCCGGCGGACAGGCTGTGGTCGTGCCTGTGCTCAATAATGATACCGACCCGGATGGCGACCCGCTGACGGTCATTAGTGTGACGCAGGGCGCAAACGGTACAGTGACACATAACGGCGCTACCGTGACCTATACACCCGCGCCCGGCTTTGTCGGCGTCGATAGCTTTACCTATACCATCAATGACCTGAGTGATGGCAACGGCGCGGCAGATACCGCTACGGTGACGATTACGGTGCAAAATAATGTGCCTATTGCCCGCAGCGATACGGGTTCTACCACCGAAAACACGCCCATCACTGTCGATGTGCTGGCGAATGACAGCGATGATGACGGACACGTCCTGACCATCGTCGCCTTTACACAGGGCGGCAGCGGTACAGTCGGTTTAGCGGGCACTCAACTGGTGTATACGCCCGCACCCGGATTTAGCGGGACAGACAGCTTCACGTATACGATTGATGACGGCAATGGCGGTATCAGTACGGCGATTGTCACGGTGCAAGTCGTCTCGCCCGTGCCGCCCACCGCCACACCAATTACCGCCGATGCCAGCACCGGAACAATCGCGCCAGCAGCGCCAATCATCATCTTTGACCCGGCAATTACGAAATTGGGCTTCTTGCTGCCCGGTCAAGTTGGACAACCCGGAGAGCGCATCCAGTGGTTTGTCACCGTGCGGAATAATGGCAATGCGACGGCGACCAATGTCGTTGTCCAGGACACCCTGCGCCCCGAACTCCAGATTGAACGGGTTGATGTGCCGGGTGGGACATACACGGTCAACGGGCAAACGCTCACCGTCACCTTCGCCAGCCTCGCGCCCGGCGAAAGCGCGCTCTTCACACTGACGACGGTGGTCATCGGCACACCTGTGACACCGATTGACAATACGGCCTGTGTCATGTTGACGACGGGTCAGGTGTGTTCAACAGGCACAGTCATACAGGCGCTGCCACGAACGGGCGAAACCCCCATCTGGCGGATGCCTTTATTATTCGCCTTGTTAATGGTCGTGTTGGGCGGCGGGATGCGGCGTATACGAACCCACCCCTAACGATAGCTTCACCCAAATCACGCTTTCTATACAAAATTCATGGCGGTGCATCAATATGTGCCGCTTTTGATTTACAATCTTCATTTTTTAGTGACACAAATCCAACCTTTGCAAGTTGATAGCGCCGCCTTACACGAATCCGGGTCATTCCAACCATTTTCTAACCAAAATATATATAAGACCAAACCAACGCTTAATGCCTGTAATGTCGGGTTTTAAGGGTATCGCAAGCCCCAGTCTTTATGCTTAGGGACGTGTGAATGAGGCACAAGGCTCATTCACATTCAAAGGAGCATGAAATAAACATTTTTAGGGAGCGAGAGCGATGTCTGCAAAAATACAATTCACACAAGAAACACCCGCAGTCAAAAGTACCTATAAAGGCACCAATCAGGGTACCGCCACCTTCACCCGCGGCACCTATCTCATTTTGAATTTTGGTCAGGGCAGCGGTTCATTACCGATTAAGCCCGCCCTTCGCACCACATTAGGGCGCACACCGACCAACAGCACCCAAACCCCCGATGTTGACCTCGCGCCGTATGCAGCCGTTGAATTGGGTGTATCGCGCATTCACGCCGCCATCCACCAGAGCGACGACACGTTGACGGTGATGGATATGGGCAGTCGCAACGGGACCCACCTGAACGGACAGCGGTTACTGCCCGGTCAACAGCGTATCCTGCGCGATGGGGACGAACTGTGCCTGGGTAAGCTGGTCGCGCACATCCAATTTAAATATGGCACGGTGCCGCTCGCGCCCATGCAAGACCCCAAAGCGACGAATAAGCTGGATATGGCCCCTGCGCCCTATGCCCGGGCTGAACCCACGCCGGTAATACTGCCCGCTGCGGCAGAGCGTGCCAATGCGCTGAAACTCGCCGCCGCGGATGAAATCGCCCATCAGCTCGGCGACACACCCACCGGCTCCAATGCCAGACTTGCACGCGAATCGTATGTGCTGCCCGATTTTGTCGGTCAGTTAGGGCAAACCCACGCGGCACTCAACAATGACAATCGCGAGAGCAAATTCCGTGACCGCATCCGTGATCTGGTTAATCAAGCCGCGCCCGTGCAAACAATCGACCATGGCGCGCCGATTGAACCCCGGCAAGATGCGTCGATGCCACCCGCACGTTCCGAAAATGCGCCGCTGAGTGAAGACAATCCGCGCAGCGAACGTTCGGCCTCCACCAATGCGCGGCGGATGTTGGGTCGGCTGCAACAATAAACAGGCAGGGTTTACGCGGTTGAGCGATCAGGCAAAGGGTTCAAACCCTGCCTGAGCCGGAATTTTTTAAGTGTTTAACGCCTAACAGGACAATTCATCGCGAAAAGCGTCTCATGCTCCTCTGCTCCCATCACCCGTGTCCCTAAAGCACGGGTGATTATTTTTCCCCATGCTGACCTGATTTGACGCAGAATTGTGTCAGCTTAGATACTCTGTACCAGCGCAACAGTTGCATTACGACGCCGCAGGCGTTAAAACAGTGGGCAGTGTGTGCTCTTATCCGGTTGGTAAAGCGTGGTGCCCCGGCGCGCGGGGCGACGAGTGTTCCCTTATGAAAAAGGCGACAATATATTATGGGTTTGTGCTGGTGCTGATGCTGGCTGCCGGGCTGGTGTGTGCCGCTGTCCCCGAAATGAGCGCGATGCAGCAAACCGAAGCCACCGCCCTCCAACAGACCATCGACTCGCGCGTGAACGAACGCTTTACCCAGACGGCTGCCGCCCGCGAAGAGGCCGACCTCGATTTGACTGTCGATGCCTCGTTCGACATTGCCCTGACCGCTACCGCGCAAATGTTTCGCCTGCGGGGTGGCGAGGCCATTACCCTCGGCAATGCGCGGCGCGTGACACAACTGCTGTCGATACCTGATGTCGTGCAGCTCGAAGGCATGGTCTTTAGTCCTGATGGCAGTATGATTGCCTGGATTGCCAATAATGTCTTGAGCATCTGGGATGTGCGCGCCAATGTGCTCACAGGCACACTCACCAATCAGGATGGCTTAATCGAATACATTCAATTTAGCCCCGCGGGGACGCTGCTCGTTACTGCCAGTCGCAACGGCGTCATTCGCCTGTGGGACGCGCGCGGTGGTGGGCAGGTAGGGACCTTATCCAACGAAAACAGCAGTATCGAAGCGCTGACGTTTAGTTCGGATGGGCGTTATATCGCGTCGGGGGATAATAATGGGGCGGTGCGGATCTGGAATACGATTACGGGCGATAGAATCGTCCTCTTGCACCACGACAATACCTTACCCATCGTGGGACTGGCCTTCAGTGCCGACGGAATGCGAATCGCAACGGCCAGCGGCGATGATACCATTCGCATCTGGAATATTGCCGACAGGGTACAGGTGGCGATTTTTACGTCGATGCCATCGCGCACCACCCGGCTGCGCTTTAGCCCGGATGGGACATTGCTGGCGTCGGTAGATAGTGGTGTGCGTCTCTGGAATATCGTGACCGGCACACAGGAATTGAGCGTGAGTTCCCGCTTCGCGCGTTTTAATCCGTCGCTTTTGCTGCTCGCCGTCAGCGTCCCCGATCCGATAGCGCCTTCGATAGAGATTATCGACACCACAACCGGGCTGCTCATTTCAGAAGTGAACTATGTCGGCATCCCGATTGACTTTACGCTCGACAGCACGGTGCTCATTACCGGCAGTACCGACGGCACGATTCGCCTGTGGCAGGTCGAAACAGGCGAACAAATCACGGTGCTCTCACACGTCAGCCTCGCCAATGGCATCACCAGCAGCGATGGACGCTACATCGCCACATGGGGCGGCGACAGCACCATCCGCATCTGGGGCGTGCCCGCAAGTGGATAGTCACGGGAGTTCCCCACGCCGCTGTCGAAAAGCGAACCACAGAGACGCAGAGGCCGCAGAGAGGGTAAGAGCAATGTGACACACAAGCGCCGACGAGTACATCGGCGCATCTCTACCTTGCACCTGAAAACCTGACCCATTCAGGAAAACAGACACAGGCAACAGTTGCGCTTGTTGCGCCACCCGTTAAAACCTTCGGCTGCCCGAAAACCACGTCATCTGAAGCGGACACGAGCAGCAAAAGGGTGCGTTTGGCACGACAAACATTGTCCACTTCAGTCTCTGGCGGCGCAAACGACACATTGCACAAAAGTGTCAGGTTCTCAGACCTTGCACCGCATTTTACCCGGCTCTTTACTGCGCTCGTTTTTGGCTGAAAGCGCTATACAATGCCCATCAGCGCGCGGGATTTGACGCGCACCGCGATGACTTCACCGCGTACAGTCTCTTCGCCATCCGCATAAATCGAACAGGTAACGATGGCTTTCTTGGGATGCAGTTCGGTCACTTTTGCCTTCAGCACCAATTCCACGCCCATAGGAGTCGGCTTCAGATAGCTGACATTGAGATTGCCCGTCACATAGGTGACTTCGGGTTCGCTGCCGGGTTCGCGCCCTTCGGCCTGATACGTATGGGCGATAGCAGTGCCCATCGTATGGCAGTCAATCAGGCTGGCGAGCAGTCCGCCATAGACATAATTGGGGAAGGCGGTGTGATAGGGTTTGGGTGTGAAGTGTGCGACGCCTTCTTCGCCATCAAAAAAGGTCTGGACGTGCAGACCGTGTTCATTATAGCGTCCACAACCATAACAGATGGCTACATGGTCGGGATAGGTGTCTTGAATGGGTCGGTCGTTCATGTGCGTTTCTCTCCAATCATCAACTCGGTTTGTTTGCTACGTGAAAACCATCTTACCCGATTTCGTGCCAGTCCATCACTCAGACCCATGCCAGATCGCCGCCGCGCCATCAATCATTTAAACTCATACAAAACTGATAAAAAAGGGGTGGAAAGGCTTGCGCGGGTTATACGTTGCATTACACTGAACATATCGCCAAAAATTATTCGCAGGTATGCGTTCATGAGCCGTATATTGATTATTCTGGGAATCGTCGGGCTGGTTGGGGGCATTATTGGCATGATGACCTCGTTTGGCGCGCCGATCAGCAACATCGTATCTGAAGTCGATCAGGAATCCATCACCGCGCGGGCAGAAGCCCAATGCAATGACGATGAGGAACTCGAAACCATTCAAGGCGCATCCACCTACAGTCCTACCTCTGGTTGGGGACGCCCGACGACGTTCTATTGTGTGGATGCCGATGGCAATCGCCGCGATGTCACCATGAATTTCGCCAATGATATGATTGCTGGTGTGGGGGATATGTTCGGGTCGATCTTTTCGGGGTCGTTGATGTGGACGGGTGTGATGCTCGGTGGTATCGCACTATTGACTATCGGCGGGATTATGGCCTTCAGAAGCGGCATGAAGGTGAAACCGGGCGGGACGGATATGTTCGGCGGAATCCGACTTGGCACGCTGCCCAACGCCAATCCATCTGGCACGCCGCAGCAGCAAAGTGGCGGTGTCTACACCACCAACGATCCACAGACCGCCACCCGCTGGTTACAACAAATGGGTATTCAAACCGATGCAGCGGGGGTCGCGAATGCCGATGATCTCGCCACCAAACTCAAAAAGCTGGAAGAGGCGCGCGACGCCGGTCTCATCACCGCCGAAGAATACGAGCGCGTCCGCAAGCAAATCCTCGACAGTATGGCGTAATTGCAATTCATCAAAATAAAACAGGGGCGATATTTACCGTTCGCCCCTGCTGGTGACACATCAGCCTTCGCAATACTGTCTGCTAAAATGCTGACCTGCTGACATGCTGCTGGCCTTTTGCCATTGGCTGATATTGTCCCCCAAATATCTCCACGCTATTAGACAGCGGGTTTCAACCCGTTGTGCTGGTTAATTGCTCGCGCAATGGGCTAAAGCCACATTGTCTGACCCCTGAAATGCTCACTTGCTGAAATGCTGACTTGCTGAAATGCTACTCACGCCCGTTCCATACCTTCGCGGATGGCGCGCAGTTCATGCAGAATCGCCAGCAGCACATCCTGATTGCCATTGAGACTGC
>CAZTLI010000018.1:0-2966 GCA_964614375.1 uncultured Anaerolineaceae bacterium | reverse complement strand
GCGCGCAGTTCATGCAGAATCGCCAGCAGCACATCCTGATTGCCATTGAGACTGCCGCCACTGCTCAACGATAGTTCCTCATCGGCCTGTGTGGGGGACATCGCCCCGCGAAAACGGCGCAGTTCTTCAGCGATATATTCATACGTCCCCTGCACATCCAATAAACCTGCCAGTTTCTCTTCGGGCAGTCGTGTCCCACTCGCGCCTGCCGTCTGAATCGAGAGCGCGCCAATGCCGAACACTCTATCCAGCGGGCCGCGCGTGACTTGCAGATTGGTCACCGTGCGGAAGGGCACATGCTTGACCGTTTTCGTCAGAATGCCGCTGTGGACGATGACTTCATCGGCCTGAATTTCATAGCGAATGCTGTTGTAATAGGCCGGGATGAAGATGAGTCCCACAATCAACACCAGCAAATGCACAACACCCGTCAGCAATAAACCAGCGCCAACGCCACCTTGCTCATAACCCGCCACATACAGCAGCGGGACAGTGAACCAGCCAAACGACACGAGCATAATCAGCAGCGCGCTGATATACAACTTGGTGCGATAACGTGTGTCCGGTGTAAGTAGAATCGGTTTCCGGGTCATGGTCTGTTCCTTTTATCTATCGAAACTGCAAACACAGTTCCTACCCTGATTCTCGCACAAAATTCGCCCGAACAATCCCCCAGAGATTGGGGCATCGCATCGTCTTGCGGTATGATAGTCTGTGCCATCTCAGGAGGCTGCCCGTGTCGCACATTTTCATCAGCTACAGCAAACAGAATATCGACTTCGCCCGTTATCTGCGCGCCATGTTATTGGACGCCGGATTCGCCGTCTGGTTGGATGAAACGCGCCTATCGCCCGGTGATGACTGGTGGGACAGCATCGAACACAGCATTGATACCTGTATGGCGGTCATCGTCGTCATGTCACCCGAAGCCAAGGATTCGCGCTGGGTCAAACGCGAGATTCTGCACGCCGAGAATCGCGATAAACCGCTGTTCCCGGTCTTGATGGCGGGCGCTGTCTGGGCACGCCTGGCGGATTTGCAATTTGAAGATTTGCGCGCTGGATTGCGTGCCGAATTATCCACCCACTTCATTAATCGTCTGCGTGCGATAGTCCCCGCCAGACACGTCATGCTGGACATTGTGGCAGGCAGCATCATCGAATATGAGGCCGATGTGGTGGGTTTGAAATTTGCGCGCTTTTTTCAAGGGGCGGATAGAGCCGTCGCCACGCACTTGCTGGAACACGGCGCGCTCGAGACGGTTGAATACTTCAACCTCTCCGAGACGGAACATCGCCTGCTGGACACACAGGACACCATGCCTGCCGGACACCTATTACTCGTCGGTGTGCCCCATTTTCGGGATATGACCTACAGCCACATCCGTGAATTGGCGACCCGGACGCTGCAAGCCCTCAAAGACGACCTGCCCAACACCCGCCATCTCGCCATGACGATACATGGCCCCGGTTTTGGCCTGGACGAAGCGGAGGCGCTGCGGTCACAAATCGCGGGTTATCTCGACGCCATACGGTCAGGCGATTATCCCCCCACATTGGAACGTATCACGATTGTCGAAGTGGCGAAGAAGCGGATAGGCCGATTGCAAACAATCCTCCGCGACTATGCCGACACGCGCGCAGATATACAACCCATCACATCGCACGCCTATCGTCTCATCGCTGAACAAGCAGATGGTGAACCCGCCGCAATCCCCGCCCCGGAGATTCGCCCCTATGTACTGGCGCTGCTATCGGAACACGAGGATAATGACGATGTGTTTTATTATGGTATACAGGGCGCGGCACATGCCTTTGGCCTCTTATGCGAACGGGTTGACCCGGCAGTGCTGGAAAACGAAACGCTCGAATCCGTACAAAATCGCATCGCAACGGCGACATTGATTGTGGCGGAGGTGTCCCAACCCGACATGCACACCTATTTACATCTGGGTTATGCGTGGGGGGCGCGGCGTCCGGTGGTGCTGCTGGCGCGCGGCGCAAACACCTTCCCCTATCCGCTAGAGCGCATCGTCTATGACAAAATTCACGAACTGGAATCGGCGCTGCTCGAACACCTCGCGGCGTTGTAAGGAGAAACTAATGTCCGTTAGCAAAATAGAAATCGTACTTATCCGACAAGCATTTGCTCATGAAGCCCTCGATTTTACGGTGTGACTCGAATCAAACATTGATGCACTATCAGAAAGACTCGGATTAGACCTCGCTGTGCTGGAACGGGAACAGTCTGTGGGTTCGTTTAACGTCGATTTAGTCTGCGAAGATACACAGGGCAATACTGTCATCATCGAAAACCAGCTAGAGCGTACCGACCATGACCAATGGCCTGCACTTCAAGAAATCATGATTCAGCTTATGATACGCCTTGACGAAACACTACGATAACGACTCCGCCGCCTTGACGTGTAGCGGTTTAATTAGCGAAATCGCTATTTCACAATCGCATCTACGATTCTTCCGTCGTTTGCAGCACGTCCTCGACGGTGTGGGGGTGCTGGCTGTCGGCTTCATGGTCTTCGAGGCGGGATACTTCAACCGCTGTCGGGCGATTGAGCCGTTCATCCAGACATTGGGTGATGAAAATGGCATAATCTTCGATGACATCGTTAACAATCATGCGCCGGCTGCCATCCATCCGTTCCGCCCATACGCGAAAACGCGGGGTATCGTAGCCTTCTTTTTGCGAGACAGGCGTTTCCTCATACGTAATCGCCGTGACACCCGCCAGACTCACCTCTTGCGGTTGGATGATGAATGCGGGCAGCGGCTTACGCGAGATGGTGATGGTGTCATCGTCCATGTCAATGTGGGTTTTGTTGTACACTAGCAGCGCCAAACGATACATCGCGCCAATGGCAACACTACCAAATATCAATGGCAGAATCAGCGGCGCGTCTTCAGTAAACGCCAGAAATGTCATGAGAATCGTCATCAACGTGAACACCG
>CAZTLI010000017.1:0-25429 GCA_964614375.1 uncultured Anaerolineaceae bacterium | reverse complement strand
CCATAGTTATCCCATAGATATTGATTGAAGGGGTCGCCCGAACGCAAAAAGCCATTTTCATTAAAGACCATATCCGCCATGATGAAGATTGCGCCACCACGCTGGAGATAGTCATCAACAACTGCAATTTCAGCAGCACTCAGGCGGCTGATGGGACGCGCGAAAATCACTGCCGAAGCATCCGCCGGGATTTGCCCGCCGCTGGCTGCTATAGATTGCAAATCAAGGGCTTCGGTGATGAGGCCGCTGGCCCGCACGCCATTATTGACCAGCGACATCCCCTGTCCGCTGTTGTCTGTCGGGTCATATTCCCCATGACTGATTTCAAAATAGACCGTGAACTCGCCCGCCAGCAGCAGGCGTGAAATCGCTTCGGTCACATCGCGTTCTTGCCGCCCGCTGCGGGCGACGCGCATGATGCTGTCTAAATCTATTGAGCCATCCGGGTTAACATATGCCAGAAAGACGTTGTTGCCATCGCTGATTGTGCCCTGTCGTTGAATGAAATTCTGTGCGATGGTCGGTTGTTCATCGGGGTCGATGTACTGTCGTGAAATGCGACCTTCTGATGCCACTTCATACTGCCGAAAATACTGGTCATCCACTTCACGGAGGCGCAAATCTTCGCGCGAATAAAAGCCAATGATACGAATGTCACGCGAGGCGCGCATCACGCCTTGCAAGACTTCATGCGTTGGTTGGCTGAGTGTGAACCGTTGGCCTTCTGTCATATCCAATGTGATGACGGCGCGTTGCAGGAAGATATAGACCATAATCACGATGCCCACGAGTAAAATCGTGGAGAACAGCGAAAATACGCTATACCGCACCTGCCGCCCCCCAAAAAAGTTGCGGACATCATCCGGCGTCATCAACGCCCATACGATAAATCCAAACATGCCGATGCCAAAAGCAATCAGACTCTCCTGCCGCAGTTCACCAAAAACGACCAGCAGCAAAATACCAAATAACAGGCCACCTGCCGCTGTAACCGCGCCAATCAAGCCAATATGATTGCGTGTGATGACAATTTGCTCATTTTGCATTAGCGCCACCTCCGTGACTCGACGAGGCGCATGGTGATGAACAGGGCAATGACAATGATGCCGGCATAATAGGCGATGTCTTCCGCCCGGATAAGGCCGACAGCGAATGAGGTCGAAAAATGCCCTGCGAGGGAAAGCTGCCGGATGACATTTGCCCAGACCGCATTGGGGATGATTTGTCCGGCTAAGTCACCGAGCAGCAATACCAGCAGCGTCGCCATACTCAAAAAGGCAGCGACAATCTGGTTTTCAGTTGTCGCAGAAAACAACAGACCGATTGCCAACGCCGCGCCACCATACAACCAGATGCCGATGTATGCGCCCATTGTATGTGCCAAATCCGGCGCGGAAACGGCTGCGAGGATGAATTGATACAGGAATGTCGCCGCCAGCAGCAGTGTGTAATAAAACCACGCACTCAAAAACTTGCCCATCACAATGTGACTGTCTCGTACAGGTGCAGTGAGCAGCAATTCCAATGTGCCTTCGCGACCTTCTTCGGCTAACAGGCGCATCGTCAGGAGTGGGGCAAAAAAAACGAGCATGAGGGATAAGAACGCCGGAATCAGGGATGGTTCAACCGCCCGAATGCCAACGCTTAAAGCCAAATCACCGTTAAACATGAGTCCAGTCAGTAAGAAAAACGCGGCGGCAATCAGATAGGCAATCGGCGATGTGAAGTAATGTCCGATTTCGCGGCTGAAGATAATCCATGTCGCGCGCACTATGCTTCCTCCTGACTGACGAGATCAAGGAAGATGTCTTCCAAGGTCATGGCAACCGGACGCAGTTCCAGCACCGTGTAGCCCGCATTGATCACAGTTGTGTTGAGCAGCGGGCGAATGTCGTTATCTGCTGGCGTGCGAACGGCAAAACCCATGCCCTGTGGAACAACCTGTATGATGCCGGGAATGGATTGCAGCAGTTGTTGAGCGCTACTTTCATCAGCATCCCCAATCTGGACAAAGAGATTGGTCTCAGGTTGCAGCTTCTGACGCAGTTCCTCCGGTCTACCTTCGGCGATGACATGCCCCTGATGGATAATCACCACCCGGTCACAGACCTGTTCGGCTTCAGACAGGATATGGGTGCTGAACAAGACCGTGTGATTTTGCCCCAATTCACGCACGGCTTCGCGTACTTCGATCACCTGTTTGGGGTCAATGCCGATGGTGGGTTCGTCCAGAATGATGACTTCGGGTTCATGTACCAGGGCTTGCGCCAACCCCAGACGCTGTTTCATGCCTTTGGATAGATGGCGAATGAGCGTTTTGCGACGATGACCGAGTTGTACCTGTTCGAGGACCATTTGAACACGACTTTTGGTATGTCTCACGCCGCGCAATTTTGCCCAAAATGCGACATACCCTTCGACGGACATATCGGGGTAGATGGGGATGCGTTCGGGCATATACCCGACTCGCCGCCGCACGTCCATCGACTGGTCAACGACATCAAATCCGGCAATTGTCGCCGTTCCGCTGCTGGGCGGCATGAATCCGGTGAGGATACGCATGGTGGTGGTTTTACCCGCGCCATTTGGCCCCAACAGGCCAACGACTTCGCCGGGACTGGCGGTGAATGAAATGTTATTCAACGCCTGATAAGTGTTATACCGTTTAGTTAGATTTTTGACTTCAATCATAGGCCTGGTTAGTGGTTAGTGTGCCATTATGTACTATACGGCGCGCTTAATCTTTACGTCAACTGCCCATCCATTTTCCTGTACAACTGTTAACATTTGTTGGGAGGTGGATTACAGGGTCGAATCCCGCACATCCTTGTGTATCCTGCACAACGGCGCTATCGAAAGTGCCCAATCTTTTAATTTGATTTCCAGATGTTCATTGACGCCGTGTGTTCGATTGCGTACACTCATGGCGTTGTTTAATTGAGGTGTTGAAATGTTTGTATTCAGTGCTCGCGTATTCCCAAACCGACGCAGCCCACATCGCCGTGAGGTCGTGTTTGGTTTATCGCGCGTGCATGAGATGGCTTGAACTGTCAAACAGCAAATCGCAAACGAACCCTGACCTCAAGATGCTAAGAAGTCAGGGTTTTTTATTGCCAGGCGGGAGAAATTATAATGTCCGGGAAAATTCGTGTGGGTGTGTATGGCGCGTCGGGGTATGCGGGGCAGGATGTGATTGAACTGTTGTCCGGGCATCCGCAGGTCGAACTGGTATTCGCTACATCAAATACCTATGTAGATGAACCTGTAGCGGGTACGGCGCTGAATTACTGTAAATCGGACGATGTATCGCTGAACGATGTCGATGCGGTGTTTCTAGCGCTGCCACACCAGGCGTCGGCAGTTGTGGCAGCACAGGCATTGAATGCGGGAGTCAAAGTGATTGACCTGTCGGCGGATTTCCGGTTAGATACGTCCGAAAGTTACGAACAATGGTATAAGTCGGCGCATCCTCACCCGGAACTGCTGCCCGTCCCCTATGGCTTACCGGAAATCAATCGCCAAAATCTGAAAAATATCGACCTTGTGGCAGTGCCCGGATGTTACCCCACGACAACGCTGCTTGGCCTTTATCCCTTGCTGAAATTGGGTGTGCTCGCGCCGGATACGCCCATTATCGTCGATGCCAAATCGGGCGTTTCAGGTGCGGGACGTGAACCGAAGTCCAATACACACTTTGTCGAGGTATTTGGCAATCTTTCGCCGTATAACCCGGGGCGGGTACACCGGCACGTAGGCGAAATGGAGCAGGAAATTGCCCGTTTAGGTGATGGTGTCGGGACTTTGATCTTTGTGCCGCATTTACTGCCCGTTGATCGGGGGCTGATGGCGAGTATCTATGTCACGCTCAAGGGTGAATTCAGCAGTGCCGACGCACAGAGTCTCTATGAAGAGACGTATGCCAATGAACCGCTGGTGCGTGTGCTGGCGCCCGGTCAACAGGCGACGCTCAAGCATGTGGTACGAACGAATGGCTGTGTCATCAGTTTGACGCCTGTTACCGACCAGTATCTGCACATCACCAGCGTGACCGACAACTTGCGTAAAGGCGCGGCGGGGCAGGCTGTGCAGGACTTCAATCTGATGTTTGATTTGCCGGAGACCATGGCGCTGCTATGATAACCCAACCTGTCCTCATCAAAATTGGCGGGCACGAAATTGGCGACCATGATTTTCTGACCGAGTTGGCGGATGTCGTCCGTGAACTGCCGACGCCCGTTATCATCGTGCATGGCGGCGGGAAAGAAATCTCCGACCTTCAGCAAAAACTCGGCATTGAGCCGCGCTATGTAGACGGCGTGCGTATCACCGATACGGATTC
Source organism: uncultured Anaerolineaceae bacterium (assembly GCA_964614375.1). Lineage (GTDB taxonomy): Bacteria > Chloroflexota > Anaerolineae > Aggregatilineales > Phototrophicaceae > CAZTLI01. The sequence goes on along the minus strand of CAZTLI010000017.1, from coordinate 21,090 downwards.
GCTGGCTGTTGTCGAGATGGTGCTGTGCGGGATAGTCAATACGCGATTGGTGCGTTATCTGGTCAATGGTGGCGTGGATGCAATAGGGTTGAGCGGCATAGATAGGGGACTGATCCGCGCGCGGCAGATGGCACATCCCACGATTGATATGGGTTTCACAGGCGAAGTGACTGCGGTGCGCGGTGATATTGTGCAACAAATGCTTGGGCAGGGGTTGACGCCCGTCATTGCGCCGATTTGTCTGGCTGAGGACGGCACGAGTGGGCTTAATGTCAATGCCGACCATGCAGCGGGTGCCGTTGCAGTGGCGGGTGAAGTCAACCGGATTGTCTTCATCACAAATGTTGAAGGTGTGTTGATTGAGGGGGAGCATGTCCCCTGTCTCACGCCTGCACAGGTTGATACCCTCATCCGCGGCGGCACAATTACCGGCGGGATGATTCCCAAAGTAAAGACGGCGTTACACGCGCTGGAATCAGGCGTCCCACAGGCAGTAATCACCAATTTGCACGGTTTGAAAACACACGGCGGTACAGTTTTTACACAGCATACGCAATAGGAGAAGAATGAGCATGACTGACACAACGACAACAGCAAGCCGCACCGAGGCCCTGATTCAACAGGAACACGATGTGCTGGTGCAGTGGTACAAACGCCCGGATGTCGTCTTCGTACATGGCGAAGGGGTGCATTTGTATGACAGTGAAGGCAATGCCTATCTCGATTTTGTCGCGGGCATAGCGGTGAATGCGCTTGGTTATGGCGATGCGGATGTGGCGCAGGCTGTGGCGAAGCAAATGGCGACGGGACTGCTGCATACCAGCAATCTCTATCACACCGCGCCGCATATCGAATTGGCGCAGGCGCTGGTAGATAAATCTTTCGCCGACCGTGTGTACTTTTGCAACAGCGGCACAGAAGCCAATGAAGCGGCTATCAAATTCGCCCGTAAAGTGGCTTTTGACAAAGGGCAAACGGATAAGACTGAAATCATCACCTTTGAGGGGGCTTTTCATGGGCGGACGATGGGCGCGCTGGCATTGACTCCAAAAGACAAGTATCAGATGCCATTTAAGCCGCTGATGCCCGGCGCGGTTGTGGCAGAATTCAATAATCTCGATAGTGTCAAAGCCGTCATCAGTGACAAAACTGCTGCGGTATTTGTAGAGCCGATTCAAGGCGAAGGCGGGATTAACATCGCCACACCAGAATTTTTGCAGGGGTTGCGCCAACTCTGCGACGAGCACACCGCGCTGCTGGTATTTGATGAAATTCAGTGCGGATTGGGTCGTACAGGTAAACTCTGGGCACATGAGCACAGCGGCGTGACGCCCGACATCATGACACTGGCGAAACCGTTGGCGGCGGGTCTGCCGATTGGCGCGGTGTTATGCACAGAGATGGTTGGGACTGCGATTCATCCCGGCGATCATGGTTCAACATTTGCCGGTGGGCCAGTGGTGACCGCTGTTGGGCAGGTGGTGGTGGACAAAATTAGCCGACCAGAATTTCTGGCGCATGTTCAGCGGATGGGCGAGTATCTAATGGAACGTCTATCGGAAATCAACAGTCCGCTGATTAAAGCGATACGCGGTCAGGGCTTGATGGTGGCGATTGAACTGACAACCGAAGTCGCACCATTTATCGCGCGGGGATATGCACATGGATTATTGCTGCTCAACGCCGGTACTCATGTGCTGCGTCTGCTGCCGCCGCTGACGATTAGCGAACCGCACGTAGATTCACTCGTCGAAAAGCTGACATTGATGCTGGAGCAGGCCCAATGACCCATGTGAAATCGACAATAGATTCCGTACAAGGATTTTCGGCTGCGGGTGTTCATGCTGGCCTGAAGAAGGCGGGCAAACGGGACTTCGCCCTCATTGTAAGTGACCGAGCCTGTGCCGCTGCCGGGATATTCACGACGAACGCGGTCAAGGCCGCCTGTGTACTGGTCGATATGGACAAGCTGCACCACTCGCCAGATACAATTCGCGCTGTGGCGATTAATACACGCAGTGCCAACGCTTGCACAGGTGAACAGGGCATCCACAATGCCCACATCACATCGGGTTGGGTTGCCGACGTGTTGGGTTGTACCCCGGATGATGTGCTGGTGCTCTCGACAGGGGTCATCGGGATGCAGCTACCGATGGACAAAATTAAGCAGGGGATTGAACTCACAGCCTCTGACCTGAGCGATGATTGGCAATCGGCTGCGGAAGCGATTATGACGACGGATACACGGCCTAAAATGGCATCTGTCACGGTGACGCGCGCCGATGGGTCGTCGTATCAGATCGCGGGTATCAGCAAAGGCGCGGGCATGATTGCGCCGAATATGGCGACGATGCTCGGAATCATCGTTACCGACGCGGCGCTGACTGTCGAACAGGCACAGACGACACTTACGACTGCCGCCAATTTCAGCTATAACCGGATCGTCGTAGATGGTGATATGAGCACAAACGATACGGTGTTTTTGCTGGCGAATGGCGCCAGTGAAGCCGCGATTAAGAACGATGAAGAACAGGCTGAATTTCAGGCAGCGTTAACAGCGGTTTGTCGTAAGCTGGCGCAGGACATCGTGCGCGATGGTGAAGGCGTGACCAAATTCATCACGCTGCATATCACAGGCGCTGTAGATGACGTATCCGCACGGCAAATCGGCATGACGATTGCCACATCGCCCCTTGTGAAAACGGCGTTTTATGGCAATGATGCCAATTGGGGACGGATACTCATGGCGGCGGGGCGATCTGGTATCGAACTTGACTCACAGGTGATGTCGCTGTCATTTGCGCCGGGCGAGACGATGGATGGCGCATTGAAGCTGTTTGAGGGTGGAATGCCCACTGATTATCAGGAAGCCGAAGCGACTGCAATCATCAAACACGATGCGGTCTGCGTCCATCTGGATTGCGGGCAGGGGGATGGTGAAACGACCATCTGGACGTGTGACTTAAGCCACGAATATGTATCGGTCAATGCCGATTACCGGACATAGTACGGGCGACCCGGCGTGGTCACCCAGGTGATGAAAGTATGAATTCTCTAAAAGGACGAACCATGCAGGGTGTGCTGGCACTGGAAGATGGACGGCTATTCACAGGTGACGGTTGGGGCGCGGAGGGCGTCCAGACGGGTGAACTGGTCTTTAATACGTCGATGACAGGTTATCAGGAAATTCTGACCGACCCATCCTATTTCGGACAAATTGTGACGATGACTGTGCCGCATGTCGGCAATACCGGCATCAATGTCGAAGATGTCGAGTCGCATCGTGTGTGGGTATCGGGTTTTGTGGTGCGTTCATTGAGTCCCATCGTCAGCAGTTGGCGCAATCGCGGCAGTCTGGATGCTTATCTAAAAGAACAGCATGTTATTGGTTTATCTGAGATTGCCACGCGCGCGCTTGTACGCCACATTCGCGAAAAAGGCGTGATGCGGGCGGCGATTGCACACGGCGATGCAGCACATGACCCACAGGCACTCGTCGCGATGGCGCGCAATGCGCCGGATATGTCGGGCGCGAATCTGGTCGATGATGTGACCTGTGCCGAAGCCTATCACTGGACAGAGCGCAGCGACCCGCAATGGTATCTGAATCACCCCTACGATCCGACTGGCCCATTGATTATCGCCTATGATTTGGGAATCAAGCGCAATATCCTGCGAATGCTGACGGATAGAGGAATGCGTGTGACTGTGGTTCCGGCGCGTACACCCTATAGCGATGTGCTGGCGATGAATCCGGCAGGTGTGTTTTTGAGTAATGGCCCCGGCGACCCCGCTGCTGTTGATTATATGATTGATAATGTGCGTGGTTTGCTGGGGAACGTGCCCGTTTTCGGCATCTGTCTCGGACATCAAATTCTGGGATTGGCGCTCGGTGGTAAGACCGAAAAGATGCGTTTTGGTCATCGTGGCGGCAATCAACCTGTGAAAAATCTCTTGACGGGCAATGTCGAAATCAGTTCGCATAATCACGGTTTTGCGGTCACGGCGGATAGTGATTTGTCCGGCGCAGAAGTGACGCATATCAATCTCAATGACGCCTCAGTGGAAGGGCTGCGTCACGAAGGTTTGCGGGCATTCAGTGTGCAATATCACCCCGAATCATCACCCGGCCCGCATGATTCACTCTATCTCTTCGATGCGTTTGTGGATGCTGTGAAGTCAAATCAAGAATTCGTGAGTGACGTATGATGAATTCATGCAGATGACAAAATTCACCGTCGGATGTGACAAATGTCTTTGAAGTGTAATGGCGGACGAGGCTACTTTGCGAATGGATGAAATGCTAAAATGAGGCGATTAACGTTGTGATTATGGGGCATAAGTTCAAAATGGAAAATCGGCTTCACACTACGGGGTGGTCACTCGTCATTCTGTGTGCGGTACTCTATATCGTTTCGAGTATTGAAAGCGGTAGCGTAACTGGCTTGTTGGGCAGCATCATTTTTTTGATTGCGTGCCTGTTATTTATCATTCCTCAGTGGTGGCAAAAGTAAATCCAATAGTGTAGAAGGACTACATGCCCAAAAGAACGGACATCCAGACAATTATGGTGATTGGCTCTGGCCCAATTGTAATTGGGCAGGGTTGTGAATTTGATTACAGCGGAGTACAAGCGTGTAAGGCATTGAGGGCGCAGGGATATCGGATTGTACTGGTGAATTCGAATCCAGCGACGATTATGACCGACCCCGAATTTGCCGATGCGACCTATGTCGAGCCACTAACGCCCGACATCTGTGAGCAAATCATCATCCGCGAAAAACCCGACGCGCTCCTGCCAACTGTCGGCGGACAAACGGCGCTGAACCTCGCGATTGACCTGTATAACAATGGTGTGCTGGAAACACATAACGTAGAACTCATTGGTGCGTCGTTAAGCAGCATCGAAATTGCCGAAGACCGCCGCCTGTTCAATCAGACAATGGGCGAAATTGGGTTGAAAGTGCCCGCGAGTGAGGTCGTTGGGTCGATTGATGAGGCGCTGCGTGTAGTCAAGATAACGGGTTATCCGGCGCTGATTCGTCCGTCCTATACACTTGGCGGCTCTGGGGGTGGTGTGGCCTATGATGAAGCTGACCTGCGCGAAATCGTAGCGCGCGGTATCAAGCAGAGTCCGGTTGGCGAGGTGCTGGTTGATAGAAGTCTGTTGGGTTGGAAAGAGTATGAGCTGGAATTGATGCGCGATGGGAAGGGTAATTTTGTCGTCGTGTGTTCTATCGAAAATCTCGATCCTATGGGTGTGCATACAGGTGATAGTATCACTATCGCTCCGGCACAGACACTCACGGACAAAGAGTTGCAGCGTTTGCGCGATATGTCGAAGGCCATTTTTGATCGTGTAGGCATCACAACTGGCGGCGCGAACGTCCAGTTTGCCATTAATCCTGATGACGGCGAAGTGTATGTGATTGAGATGAATCCGCGTGTGTCGCGTTCGTCGGCACTGGCGAGCAAAGCGACAGGTTTCCCAATCGCCAAAATCGCCGCGCTGGTCGCAGTCGGTTTTACGCTGGATGAAATCCCCAATGATATTACGCAGGTGACGCCCGCTAGTTTTGAGCCGTCGCTGGATTACATCGTCGTCAAAATTCCACGCTGGGACTTCCGTAAATTTGAAGGCGTGGACGAAAAACTCGGCCCGCAAATGAAAGCCGTCGGCGAAGTCATGGCGATTGGTCGCACCTTTCCCGAAGCCTTGCAAAAAGGTGTGCGCGCCCTCGATATTGGCGTAGCGGGCTTCGGCAGCAAGCTGGAAGCGATTTCGTCGCCAGAGACTCTGCGTGTGCCCACCGCCCAGCGCCTGTTTCAGGTCGCGACAGCATTGGGCAATGGCGCAACGATTGATGACATCGTTGAAACTACCGAGTTTGACCTGTGGTTCGTTCAGCAGATGGCAGACATGATGCGAATTCACGACACCATCCTGAAGAAAAACCTCACGCTTGACTCACTGAATGCGGCGGATTTTTTCAAACTCAAACGCTATGGCTTTGCCGATGCCTATCTCGCGCAATTAATCGGTGTGGATGAAATGGCGGTGCGCGAACGGCGTAAAGCACTCGGCATATGGGCAAATTTTTATCGTGTCGATACCTGTGCGGCGGAGTTTGCAGCCCACACCCCATATCTCTATTCGACCTATGAAGAAGAAAATGAAGCCTTTCCAACTGAGAAGAAAAAGGTCGTGATTCTCGGCGGCGGACCCAACCGCATCGGGCAGGGGATTGAATTCGATTATTGCTGTGTCCACGCCTGTTTCGCGCTAAAAGACATGGGCTATGAGACGATTATGGTCAATTGTAACCCGGAGACCGTTTCCACCGATTATGACACCGCTGACCGCCTCTACTTTGAGCCGTTGACTGCTGAAGATGTGTTGAACATCGTGGATGTCGAAAAACCAGATGGTGTGCTGGTGCAATTTGGCGGGCAGACTCCGTTGAATATTGCACGGGCGCTGGCGGATGCGGGCGCGCCTATCTGGGGCACGTCGGTAGAGACCATTGACCTTGCCGAAGACCGCGAGCGTTTTAATGCGCTGATGAACGAGATGGACATTCCCCAACCACCCGGCGCCACGGTTTCGACTCGCGAAGAGGCGGTGCAGGCAGCCGCAACGATAGGTTATCCCGTGCTGGTGCGTCCGAGTTATGTGCTCGGTGGGCGCGGCATGGCGATTGTATTTGATGAAGAATCGCTGCTGAAGTGGTTAGACAAAAATGTCGAATGGACAGGCCACCCGATTTTGATTGACCAATTCTTGGACGACGCTTTTGAAGTGGATGTCGATGCCCTGTCTGATGGCGAGCAGGTGACGATTGGCGGCGTCATGCAGCATATCGAAGAAGCGGGCGTCCACAGCGGCGACTCAGCCTGCGTGCTGCCGCCCTATAAAATCAGCTATTATCATTTGGATATTATCCGTCAGTATACGCAACGCATTGGCAAGGCATTAGGCGTAATAGGGCTGTTTAACATCCAGTTCGCGATTAAAGACGATGAAGTTTACGTGTTAGAAGTCAATCCCCGCGCCAGCCGTACTGTGCCCTTTGTTAGCAAGGCGACAGGACATCCACTGGCCCGCTACGCCGCGCAAATCGCCACGGGAAAAACTCTGCGAGACCTTAATTTTTCTGAAGAACCGCAAGTCGATGGCTTTTTTGTCAAAGAGGCGGTGTTGCCTTTCGTCAAATTTCCCGGTGTGGATGCCAAATTGGGACCAGAGATGCGTTCCACGGGCGAAGTGATGGGTCACGCCTCCAACTTTGGTCACGCTTTCGTCAAAGCGCAGATGGCGACCAACGTCCCGCTGCCACTTGAGGGGACGGCCTGTATAAGCGTGAATCAAATGGATAAGGGCGCGGTTGTGAAAATCGCGCGTGAATTGCATAAGATGGGCTTTAATCTGGTCGCAACAGCCGGCACGGCGGACTGGTTGGAAAGTATCGGATTACCCGCAGCGCGCATCAACAAGATTTCTGAGGGGTCGCCCCATATTCTGGATGCGATGCGTGATGGTCAAATCAATCTGATTATCAACACGCCGCTTGGTCAACAGGCGCATACCGATGGCAGCGCGATTCGCAGTATGGCGCACCAACTGGGCATTCCGCTGGTCACGACGATGAGCGCGGCCATGGCAACAGTCCAGGGCATTCGCGCCTTGCACCAGAAGCCGCTGAAAGTCCGCAGCCTGCAAACACATCATCAACCGAATGGTGCTGACGACTAGGACAGAGCACTCAGGGCGGTTAGCTGGATTTTCCTTTTTGCATCAATTCTGACCGCAGGGGTTTCGCCATCGCGCGTCCCATCCCCGCCGCTTCGTCATAGGTGAGGACGACACCGCTGCGTTCGCGGTCAGCCATGATACTATCTGCAATCGTTTTGACCTTTACGTCGCTGCTGTTGAGCGCATTTTGCAGAATGTCCTCGCCGGCTTCAGACATCAAACTGGCAGCGACACGGACGATATGGGCTTTGACATCACTATCGGCCTCGATGGTATAAGCACGTTTGAGGATGCCCGGTGTCCGTTCGTGCCGCATCCACGACAGCGGCCAGATACACGCCATGCGTACTTCCGCCATGGTATCGAGCAGTGCCGTTTCCAGCGCGTCGATCATCAGGTCGGCGGCTTTGCTGCGGACAACATCAATTTTCAGGTAATTGGTCGCATGGAAAAATCCACGCAGCACCTGCTGCAATGTCACGCCACTGGTGCGTCCAATCACGCCCGATAATTCTTCTAACCACGTTTCGCCCGCCAGTTCGAGTAGACTCAATGTGGCGGCATATTTTACGTCGGGTTCGGGATCGTTGATGCCATTGCGGACGACGGGGATGGCCTCTGCGGTGTCGTTTGCGCCGAGGGCTTCCAATGCTTTGATTCGCACGTCCGGGTCTTTGGCTTGCATCGCCACTTCCAGCACCGGGACAGCCGCCGCATCCTGACAATCGCGCAGGCCGAAAGCCGCCGCCTCACGCACGTTGTCTTCTTCGTCTTTCAACACGTCGATCATCAATTGAAAGGCGTTGAATTCGCGCAGGTCGCACAGGGCATAAATCGCGGCCTCGCGCACCCGCGAGTCCTTGTCTTTGAGGGCTTGTTTGATGAGTGGTTCGGCGGAAAACCAGGTAAAGGCATAGAGATGCCGCGCGACACTCGCGCGTGACCGGATTTCACCTTTTTCGAGCACATTTTGAATCACGAGGCGGGCATCCCGATCACCACGTCGGCCCAGCATCTTGGCGGCATTGTAACGGACGAAGAATTCTTCACTTTTGATGGCTTCTGCCAGTGCATCCACCGACACCCGGTCCGGCGGCAGCATGTTGAGCATGGTGGCGAAACGGCGCAGCGACAGGCGTCGCTTACCGGTTTCGCTGCTTATCACGGATAAACGGGGTTCACGCCCGGTTATGGTTGTCATGATAGTTTATTCCCCTTCATATCAGCGCAGTGTCGCGACTGCCTGGTTGTCAACCAGAACTTTGTGCGTCTGGATGTCGGTCACGGTCACGCGCAGTTGGCGGCGATCATCAATTGTAAATTGGGCTTTGATGCGGTCTTCGCCCACTTTCGCGGGTGGGTCGAGCTTCGCCAGCACGAGTTTGGTGTCTTTATCATTGAGCGCGACGATTTTTTGTTCGCTATCGCCCGCTTGTGCCACAAACACCGCCTGCCCATCCTCATATTTGACTTCAATCATCGAGACCGAGTCGGTATCGATTTCGCCGATGACGAATTCCATTTCGGTCTGGTTATCATGGGCGGCGGCAAGCATGACTTCAATGGGGCGGTCAATCGGATACTGGCTGCCCATTGGCACGATTTCATCATAGTCATGGGTGTTTGTTTCCGGTGATAGATGACGCAGACCATAACTGTGAATGAGGTAATCTTCCAGACCATAACCCGCTGCGACTTGCAATGCGCCTTCGGCAACGGCGGTGAAGGGTTTATCGGCGCGGACAGCCATATCGGTGAAATATTGCCCCAATGTGCGCTGGACAGACGGCATGAGTGACGTGCCGCCGACCATTAGCACATAATGAATATCTTCTTTGAAGATGCCCCGCTGCCGTGCGACGTGCATCACTTTATCTACAACACGGCGTAAGGCACTAAAAAAGCCATTGGCTTCACACAGGGCTTCCAATTCTTCGCGTGTAATCCTGACCGTGTGTGATTTGCCGTTGGCGTCGAATGTGATGGCGGCTTGATCGTCGGTGGATAGCGCAATTTTGGCCTGTTCGCAAAGCGTCAATACTATTGGATAGGCGCTGCCCAATGTTTCGGTATTCAGTCCGGCGCGTTGCATCACTTCGCCAATGAGCCACTGGTCGATGTCACTGCCGCCGATGATGCGTCCGGCTTTGGCGATGACGCGCGCTGTATGCTGTGCGGGCGCGCCTTTACGCAAGCGGCTCAAAAATCCGCCGGTTTTCTCTTTGTGTTCGGGTAGCTGCACCAGTGACAAGTCCAACGTGCCGCCGCCAAAATCGAAGACGAGCACGACTGCGCCGGGTTTGGTCACGGCATAACCGAGCGCTGCCGCCGTTGATTCGTCCACGATGCGAATTTTTTCGGGATTAATCTCATCTATTACGCTGTTTAGCCACGCCAGATAGCCCTCGAACGAGGCGACGGGTGTAGTGATGACAAGCTGGTCGATGTCGCTATCTTTGTAGGGTAAGGATTCAATCAATTGGTTGAGGAAATGCTTGCCCGCGTCTTTGTCTTCCCATGCTGTACCGTCAATAGTCCGGGCTTCAGTCGCAGCCGTGCCCACCACACCGCGCTTAAAATTGCGGAACAGCCGATTATCTTGCTGCCGATCTAGCCCTTCATCGCGGATCGATTGCCCAATGGTAATGGTCGCTTGTTTGCCGTCATGCACATATAACAGTGACGGAATAACCGGAGGTCGGTCTTCGACATGGGCGTCGCTCATTTTAGGGAGCGAGACAATTTCAGCGGATTCATTTTTATCATTCCAGCGGGCAACGACGCTGTTGGTCGTGCCAAAGTCAATTGCGATTTTATGCCCCATAGGATTCCTGTATTTTGGTGATGATGGATGCGGTACAAACCAATTATAAACCTATTGTATGAGACTTTGCCGCTGGTGGTGAGACTGATTCCTTAATTCTACGGCAGTTGTGCCCCTGGATGGTAGTCATCTAAGCTCGACCCCCCGATAAATTCACGTAACAGTGATGTATCTGGAATCATGCCCTGTGCCGCCGGGTCAATCGGATGGACCCAGCGCAAGAACGAGAGCAGTCGATTGGCCTCAATGTGGGGTGGCGTCGCTGGCTCTACTTGCAGCAGCAGCGGTTCGGCAAATGGACGCAGCACCGCTAGCTCATAAACCAATGCCGAGTTAAACATGGCGTCGGCATTTTCTTGATAGGGGAAAATGTTGCGTTTTTCGCCCCGCCGCACACTTTGCCAGCGTTCGAGCGTATCCACTGCCGAATAGCCGCGTGTGCGCGCATCACGGACCACACGCCGCAGCAAACGCACATCTGTCGTCGGCACGCGATTATATGAGTCGATATTCAACTGCGTGAGCGCCGAGACATATACCCGGAAAATCACATCTGGCGGAATACCGGGCGTTAAACCGGGATTTAGGCCGTGAATGCCTTCGATGATGATGATTTCATTTTTTTGTAGCTGTGCGATGCGCCCTTCGCGACGTTTGCCTGTGATGAAATCGAATTTCGGCAGGATGACTTCTTTACCGTGCATCAATTTGAGCAAATGATCGTTCAACAAAGACAGTTCTATCGCACCGAGTGACTCAAAATCATAGTCGCCATTTTCGTCGCGCGGCGTTTGCTCGCGGTCTACAAAATAGTTATCCATTTCCAGCGTGAAGGGGCGCAGGCCGTGTGCCAGCAGTTGGATCGCTAGTCGTTTGGCGAACGAGGTCTTGCCCGATGACGATGGCCCGGCTATCAAGATGAGTTGAACGTGTTCGCTATGATGTTTCTCGTATATCCGGGCAGCAATTGCGGCGACATTCTGTTCATGCAGTGCCTCTGCGACCAGAACCAATTCGTGGATACTTTTGGCGCGTACCAGCCGATTCAGTTGCCCGATGTCTTCCACTTCCATCCGCTGTAACCAGTCATCCGCCTGATTAAAGACATGGCGCAGCTTGGCATAGGCATTGATTTCGCGCAGTTCAGTTGGGCTTTCTTTACGCGGATATTGCAGGATGAAGCCACCCTCCACCCAGACAAGCCGAAAATAGGGGAGGTAGCCGGTGTGTGGCACCATATAGCCATAATAATAGTCGGCATGTCCACGCAGTTCATACAGCGTCAAACGCTGCCGTGTGCGCTGTTCGAGCAAGCGCAATTTGTCATCTTCGCCGCGTGACGCGAACAATTCGCGGGCTTCATCCAACGAGACTTCGCGTTTGCTGATAGGGTCGCGGGCTTCGACCAATTTGTGCATGTGGGCTTCAAGTTTTGCCAGATCATCGGCGTGAAATGGCTCACGTTTCAGTACCGTACAATAGAATCCGCCATCGGGAACGGCATAGCGCACACTGGGACGACAGCCGGGCCACAATTCTTCGGCAGCGGTCACCATCATCATGACCAACGAACGCCGGTAGATGCGCCCGCCATCGCTGGTTGAAAGCAGCACAGGGGCGATATTCGCGTCACGGTTCAGCGGATACGTCAACTCGCGCAGCCGTCCGTCACAAATCGCGCCGACAAGCGGACTGTCGTATTCGAGCACTTCCTGCTGCTGCGCGGCGATCAGAAAATCGCCTACTGTCGCGCCGATGGGGCCTTCCAATACCATCCCTTGCTGAAGTGTTGCGCGTATGGTGCCGCGAGGATGCGATACGGTGATTCGTTTATGATTTTCCAGAGTCATTGTCATGAGTCCTATGGGTCGCAATATTTACGTCATTTTACGCCCGGCGCGTGTTGCAAAATTGGAACTATGCTATAATAAAACCAGTGAATAAAGAATAAGAACTTTGGTTGCTTATGAAAAAAGAACGGTCAGCCCCTTCAAATACCATGCCCACCAATGATGATTTTATAGAAGATGGCTCAGAAACACAGGCTCTGGATGTTGGCGAAAAACGCTCAACACAGCAACTGCACGCGGTAAACGACCACCCAGAGTCGCAATCCAAATCAACATCAAAACCGGATTCTGAGCGTGTTGACGGCAAAATCATTGACTTCACCCCAACTGTGACACACGACGATAAAGGCAAAACACGCGGTGCGCCCGTTGTGGATTCCGGTAATGTGGCGCCGAGGTTGGATGAACCCGAAACTGAAACGCATGATCGCACCCCGATTAATAAGCCACCCTTGCCCAAAGGTGCGTTTACATCGTCGGGGGAGTCCCGCGCCAATCAGCCCGATACCGCCATTCTGAGCAGCAGCAATGACCGCCTGCGGCAAAAATTGGCTGCAAACAGTATACAGGGTACGGCGTCGCTGGGCGATAAGCGTGAAATTATTTTTGTTATCCGCAGCATGGTTGAACGGTTTGTCTTGAGCGAGGCCGATTCTGTGATTTTGGGGCGAACTGAACCCGGATCACGCCCGGAAAGCGATATGATTGACCTGACACCCTATGGCGCATTGGATCGTGGTGTGTCGCGTCAGCATGTACGGTTGCATTTAAAAGACAATCACCTTTATGTGACCGACCTCGGCAGTACGAACGGGACATTCCTCGCCGGGAAACGTTTACGTGCGAACGAACCGTCGCTATTGCATAAGGGTGATGAACTGCTCTTGGGTCGTCTCGCGGTGCAAGTGTTATTCAGGTAGCCCTACCGCTCGTCCATCACAATCGCAGGGTGCAATAGGTAGACTGTTTCGGGTGTTTATCTATTGCGCGTTTTAGCTTCGCTTCCTCTTGTGAAAAATTGCGGGATTGTTGTCTGCTGAAATTCGCTATAATGGCACGTATTCTCACGAGAGGCCATTTATAGTGTCAGGCAGGCAAATGACTGAAGCACCCTACACGCACTATCTGAAAGAAATCCTCATCCCGGAAGACAGGTTGCAAGCCCGAATTGCGGAATTAGGACACCAAATTTCCGCCGACTATGCTGACGGCAAAGATTTGGTGTTAATTTGCATCCTCAAGGGGGGTGTGATGTTTCTGTGTGACATCATGCGCCATATTTCTGTGCCGCACACGATTGATTTTATGGCGGCGTCTAGTTATGGGGCCGGGGCGCGGGCGTCTTCCGGTAGTGTGCGGATTGATATGGATTTGACCTCTGAAGTTCAGGGACGTGATTTGCTCATTATCGAGGACATCATCGACAGCGGGCATACTCTGCGCTTTGTGATGGAGGTCCTACAGGCGCGGCATCCCGCTAGTCTGAAATTATGTACTTTGTTGAACAAGGCCGCACGGCGCGAGGTGGATATTACGCCGGATTATACGGGCTTTCACATCGAGAATAAGTTCGTTTTTGGCTATGGGCTAGACCTGGACGAAAAATTCCGTAATTTGCCCTTTATCGGTGTGGTTGATTTGGAAAAATTGGATGAGTGACGCTGTAACGCCGCGCGCGCCAAAACGGCCTCTGATCTGGCCTGATGTGGTGCTGGATTTGCAGGACGTGCTCCATGATATTGAATTCTCGGTCTATATCGTCGGCGGGGCTGTCCGAGATGCCTATTTGCATCGCCCGATCAAAGACCTCGATTTAGCCGTTCCCCATGATTCTATCGCTTTAGCCCGCACGATTGCGAATCGTTGCAATGGGGACATTTTTGTGATGGATGCAGAGCGCGGTGTGGCGCGCGTTCTGTTGGATACACCGCATTCCGACCAGAAACTGACAATTGATGTGGCGCAATTTCGGGGTGATAGCCTGCTGGCAGACTTGCACGATAGAGATTTTACAAGCAACGCGATGGCGGTAGATTTGCAGGGTGATCTGAGCTTGTTGATAGACCCGCTGCGTGGTATGGAAGATATAGATGCCAAACGCCTGCGGGCCTGTACAATCCACGCTATCGCCGATGACCCGATTCGTGGATTGCGCGCCGTCCGGCAGAGTGTGCAGCTTGATTTTCGTATCGAAGCGGATACGTTGCGCGCGCTTCGTGCCGAAAAAGTTCAATTGACAACGACATCATGGGAACGTATTCGCGATGAGTTCGTGACCATGCTCGCGTTGCCACAACCGGCACGGGCGCTGCGTGTGGCAGATACGCTGGGCTTGTTGGAAATCATTGTGCCGGAGATTACCGCTTTGCATGAGCGCGGTAACTGGGAGCATACGCTGCAAGTGGTGAATTATCTCGGTCAAATCGCCGAAGTATTCAGTCCGAAGCGAAGTGATAGTGTCACAGCATCCTTTGCGATTGGCATGTTTGCGATACAGGTGTCCCCTTTGCGAGATGACCTCTTTGCACACGTCAATGCGCTGTGGGCTAACAATCGCGCACACCGTGTGATATTGATATTAGGCGCACTGCTGCATGAATGTAGTTTAGCCAGCGCAGAGACGGCAGACGCAATCGCCCGGCACAGTGCGGAATTGGCAGAAGAACGCGCCAGCACGCTGCGCCTATCGAATGATGAAAAGCAGCGTTTGACCACGATGATTCGTCACATTCATCGTGTGCAACAAATCGACGAGATGACTCCGCTGGCGATTCACCGTTTCTGGCATGAGTTGGGTGCATCCGGGATTGATGTGTGCTTACTGGCGCTCGCGGATTATCTGGGGACAGTTGGTGTGGAAGTTGATCAGGATAGGTGGTTAGTGCTGATTGACCGGGTGCGCGTTTTGTTGGATGCTTATTTCGTTCGCTATGATGCACTTGTCGCCCCGTCACTTTTGGTCGATGGGGAGCTATTAAAGCGCGAATTGGCGCTAAAGCCATCCCCGCTTATTGGCGAATTGTTGACTGTGATTCGTGAAGCGCAGATTATGGATAGCGTCCATACGGTGGCAGATGCGTTGGCGCTCGCCCGCGATTTTTTAGCGAAACGCGATTAGTTTTGTTCGCTCATCTCTTGCAAGCGCAGGCGCGCATCTTCTTCCGGGACTTCAAAGTGCATACTCATAGCAGTTGGGTTGCGTGCCGCGCTGCTGAGGCTCATCACCATATCGTAGGGCATAATCAGCATTCGGGCGAAAATCTGGATAAGTTTGGGGTCTTTTTTAAGAATTTCGAACACTTTACGGGCGCGCCCCCATTCACTATAGGCCACATGCCGCGCTAACAATCGCGCCATCGACATGCGCGGTGAATAGTGTTCACGCACATTCAGGAAACTGCCAGACAGTTGGCTGATGTCTACCTCGCCCCATAGATTGTCCTTTGGCTGCTGCAAAATCAGTTCGACAGGTACGGGTGGCGCGACAATCGCATACAGTTCCAGCAGTTCCGCCGCAATATCTTCAAGGTGTTGTAAATCACTCATGAATATTCGCTTCCTTTTATTCAGAATTTGCGGGTGGCACCTGTGTTTGTAGGAAGAGCAGGAGGGTATTGCCATATTTGCGACGGTCAACTTCTATCAGGTGTGGCGTCTGTACCTGTTCATGCTCTTTCGGATCGATCTGAATGATGACACGGGTATTGTCGTGCAGCCAACCGGGATTCTGTTCCAGGGCGTCAAGTGACTGTTTCCAGAGTGTTTTGTATTGGGGTGGTGCGATATAGATAAAGTCAAAAGGATAAGCGGGTTTACGCTTTAGATAATCGAACGCATCCATGCGGTGCAGGACACTGTTTTTGCGTAATTTGGTTAACTCTAAATTCGCCTGGATGGTTTTATAGGCCAATTTGTCGCGCTCGATGAATACCGCCTGCCGCGCGCCGCGACTCAACGCCTCAATACCCACACTGCCTGTTCCACCGAAAAGGTCAAGAAAAGTTGCATCCACGATTTTTGTGCCGATGATGTTGAACAATGCTTCTTTCACCCGATCCATAATCGGGCGTGTGGTATCGCCCGGCACCTTTTTTAAGCGCCGACCTTTGGCGCTGCCAGCTATTACACGCAAGGACATCGTTATACCTGTTGTTTGCTTGTATTCATGACCTCGCGCACGGCGCGGATATTCGACAGCGGTGTCGTGATGGGAATGGCGCGGCCTGCGCTGAGGATATGGCGTCGCCCGTCTGTTTGTTGGATGGCTTGTCGTGCCGCATCGCGGATCATGGCGGGCGTGCCCTTGTGCAGATGTTCCCAGGACGATAGGCCGCCACAAACAGCCGCATTGACCATGGTCTTTCCGCGCTCTAAATTGGGTCGTCCATCAATATCTTCCCAGTTGATGAATTGGACTGGATAGTCGGCAATGACACGCAGCATTGGCGCTTGACCCTGTACCTGAATGCCATTCAACGACCATGTATTGGGCAGGGCATCCAGAATCTTG
Organism: uncultured Anaerolineaceae bacterium; assembly: GCA_964614375.1. GTDB lineage: Bacteria > Chloroflexota > Anaerolineae > Aggregatilineales > Phototrophicaceae > CAZTLI01. The sequence continues at coordinate 4,153 of CAZTLI010000017.1, read as the reverse complement.
CGGTCATAGGGCACACCAAATTCCAGATACTCGCTTTCGGGCATGATGTCATAACAGGCGTGTTCTATGATGTAAATAATCCCGGCAACCGCTGTACGGCGTATGGCCTCAATAAAGCGCAGGGTGCTTTCGGTGATGATATTTAATCCGGTACGCAATCGGTCTGGATGGGTGCGGATGTTACGAATGAGGAGGTCTTTTCCTGCGACGAGTTGTGCTTGCATCAATGGACTATAGACGATTTGCAGGATTGGCGCATCTGCATTGCCCAAAGCCTCGCCAACCAATCGCAGGCATTCTAATTGTTTGCCGAGTTCTCCGCGCATTGGGTCGAGTGGGCGGAGTTCTGTCCATTCCAAAGATCGGCGAACGGCGGGTCGTACACAACGATAACAACCATCGAGCGTATCTTCCCAGATGGCTTGAACCCCATAATCGAGCACACTATAGGTATTCGCCGGGCAAACAGAGACCATATCCCAATCGTAGTTTTTCTGGAAATCGACAACGGCGCGCGCTAAATCGGCGGCGCGCTGGTCATCACCGGGCCAATGTCGCCAGAGAGCAACGGGAACACGGTCCAGCGCTTCGCCGCTGATGGCTTTTTCCAACCGTTCGCGTTTGTTCATTACTATATGTGGTGTGTCTCATCCGTGTTAACACCGAGTTCGCGTAACCGCTGCCCAATCATGCGTTGCAGCATCATGAAGCGGTCATCCTCTGTCGTTTCGAGGTCATTTGAACCATGATGCCCTTCTGCTTCAGATAGCTGCCGACTGGCATCATACGCTTTTTGAGATAATTCCATCGCTTTGGTGAATGCCTCAATTGCGGCGGCATTTTGACCATCGGCGCGCAGCGCCAACCCCAACCCATAGTGCGTATCGACATCATTGGGCGTCGTTTTGAGGATTCTTTCAAATTCTTCGATGGCTGTGCGATTGTTGCCTTCACGATGCAGGCGCCAGGCACGACCAATGAGTGATTCAGTTCGTATTGTAGACATCATACTCTCCGTCCATACACTAAGCGTCTGTATTGTACTGATGTGTCCGATGAAAAACAAGCAATCTCAAGGCGCGATTTGAACAGTCGTTGGGAGAATGAGCACCGCCCCGACAGGTGTGCCTGTCGTATCGGCAAAGGTGGCGCGCGTATTTGGCGTACATTCCGGGTTGCATGTCATCAATTCAATCGCAATCTGGTACTCTCCGGGTACCGCCGTGTCGGATATGGTGATCGCGTGCGTATCAGCCACATAGAGTCGGGTCAACCAGCGCCGCGTGGGATATAAGCCCGGGGGATGTGTTTCGGTCTGAAACCATCGGATTTCAGTGTCTGCTGTTCGTAGGAAGGCCTGTACCTGATAGTTCTGAGTCAAGGCCGGCAGCAGGCTAATCCAGTACAAGGTCATGTTGAGTGTATCACCCGGATGGAGCGTCGTTTGTGGGAGGCGATAGGCCACGACTTCTAGACCCACATTGGTGCGACTGTTGAGGGCAATGGTATCCTGCAATTGACTGCCCGGTGGGGTGCGAAGCGATGCTGGTGAGAACGGTGTCGCAAACAGGCTGATGACGACGATAAAACACACCACAATCAACCCGACGAGGCGGGCTTCGGCAATGGTGAGTAATGCTAAATCATCATACGAAATTTTTAATCGATTCAAGCGCCTGCTCGTATGCAGCACGATAATTGCCAGTGTGATCCATGTGACTAGCCAACTGAGCGTGCGGGTAGGCGTCGTCCCAAAATACAGAGTAAGCGTACCACTGCGCGGCAATGATGGGACATCAATTTGAATGAGTCCTGTGTCGGGATTGGGCCGCAAAGGGATGGGCGAACCATTGACGTAGGCCTCCCAACCGGGAAAATAAGCAAGCGGCAGGTCCAGGGTCATGGCGCTGGCAGTCCGTATCTGAAAGCGGTCACTGTGCCCGGTATGTTCAAGCACACTGCCCAGGCGGATAGCGGTGCTGCGGTCTAGCGCGAGTCGGTTGACAGCATTTTCCTGATACCCCCGCAGCAAAAAATTGTTATGCGGCAAGTCAGTGGCAATGGTCGTGGGCAAGGGCGCATGATTGGGTAGGATAGCGATACCAAAATCTTGCTGCTCAAACAGAATCTGGTCAAGCGGCGTCGTTGTGCCAAAGGTCGGCGACCAGCGTGGCGCCAGCCAGACGGGTACTGCACTGATGATGATGACAATCATCAGACCCGAAAGAATTAGTCGCTGGATTTCGGTGCTATACCGATGGCGAAGTTGGAGGATGCCGCTGCCGCCGATAGCGAAACACAACGCAATTGGCCCCATGAGCCAGACTTGCGTTGGAAGAATAAGAATCCCCACGAAGAGGAGTATGATGCCTAATAGAATGAATAGGATGTGAAAGTTGAACCCGTCTCTCATGCGTATACAGATTAGTAGGTAGATGACGGCAAGTGCCGGGGCAGTTACGCCGAATGTCAACGGCACACTCGGAATGAGTGCCAGTGAATCTACCTGTATTGGTAGGCTGAAGACGGCTGGCAATACCATTTCCAGTGTGGCTGAACCGGGCGGGATGCTGACCCACTGCACGAGATTGGATTCAAAATAGGCCGGAATCCAATAAAATGCGCTCAATCCCACGCCGATGAGCAGCGCCAGCATTATATTGACCCATGTTCCAGTTCGGGCGCTGGCACGTTGATACCAACCGACCATAGCAATCGCCAGGAATATCCCGACTACGGCGGCACGCGGTTCAGTTAGGATGAGACCAGTGGTGGTGAGTCCGACTATGGCAACATCAAGCGGTTGATTCAATACACATAATCGCCCTACTGCCCACAGGAGTGTTGGAATCAATCCCAGGGTCATGACACCGGGTAAATCACCAATGATGTGCGGGGCGATGAGACCAACATACGGACTAAATAGATACAACATGGCCGCGACCACGCCGGCTGCGGCATTCACATGGCGAGTGACCACGACATATGTCAACGACCCGGCAAGGCAAAACGACACAATGTAGATGATGCGGATAGCAAGCACCGAGTTATTCGTGAATAGGAACGCCACAACTGCCGCACTATAGGGGGCGCCGGGTGGATAATAATTCGCGATGGGCGCGCCATAGCCGCCTTGCACATGCGGCGACCAACGGGGATAGAGCTGACCTTCACGCAAGGCTTCGACGGTATCCGCTGTGCGAAAGACATAGCGTTCTGTATCATTGGTGCGTGGTAGGCCAGATTGTATGAGGAAAGGCCAGGCAGCCACTAAACTCAACACCAGCACAAACAACACGCCCCAATCCACGCCGCGTTGGGCGCGCCGCATCCACAATGGCAGTGAGGCGTGTGGGATGTCTGTGTGTGTGGTCATATGTCTGGTTTAATCCTTGCTTGTTTTGCAGGGGTTGTGGTGCTATCCTAACGGACGATAGGGTGAGGTGTTATGACACAAATCACAATCCGTCTTGCCACCCCTGCTGATGTGACACGTATGTTTGAACTCTGGTATGAGCGTATGGCACTGCTGCTCCAGACTGACCGCCATTTTACCATGCTTCCCGATGCACAGGCTAAGTGGAAGCAGGCGATGTTACCATTACTCACACAGGACGACTATACAGTCTTTGTCGGGGATGCCGGCGCAGAGGTGATCGGCTATATTCTGGCCCATCAACAGGTGAATACGCCGGGTCTTGCGCCCGAAGGTTATGGTGTCATAGATGAACTGGTGGTGGATGCCCACACTGCCTATCCGGGTGCAGCGAAGGCGTTACTGACTGCTGCGGTGGGCTGGTTTCAGCATCAGCAACTTAACCAGTATGTGGTTACTGTATCGCGTTATCATGCTGTTGAGCAAGCCTTCTGGCAAACGTTTCGTTCAGTCCGGCGCACGGAAGACCTATGGATACGCTTGTAATTCGTCCTGCGACTGCTGCTGATGCGGACGTTATCGCGCGCTTATGGGAACAGCTTGTCGCCTATCATTATGCGCTGGATGCAGCATTGCCACAGCCCTCATCGAACGGAGCGCGGGTCTATGCACAACGCATTGCCAGTCGAATTGATGATGCCTATACACAAACATTGGTTGCAGAAGACAATAATCGGATAGTCGGTTATGTGTTGGGTGTCATAATTGACCCGCTGC
>CAZTLI010000016.1:12967-25540 GCA_964614375.1 uncultured Anaerolineaceae bacterium | reverse complement strand
CTTGATGCAAGGCGCTAGAGCAGCCTTGGGTGCTATTTATTTTTAGATTAGAGCGCGTGTAATCTTCACCGTCATATTTTTAATGTTCATCAAGGACTCATGTATGATGCGTTTTCCTCTCATATTCAAGGGTATAATCGAATAGACGTGTATAAGAGTTGTTGAGTCACTGAAGATTTGAGGCAGCCGATGACAGACGCACCCATACAAGACATTAATGTGGAAGAATTCAGCCAGATTGCCCGCCAGATAGAAGCCGAAGTCGGGCAGGTGATTGTGGGACAGGCAGATGTGGTTCGCAGTGTGTTGATTTGCATCCTGTCAGGACGGCACGCACTGCTGGAAGGTGTGCCCGGTCTGGGCAAAACGATGCTCATCCGCACGATGGCAGAGGCGCTGGATCTGGCATTCTCGCGCATTCAATTCACGCCCGACCTGATGCCCGCCGACATCACCGGGACAGATATTCTCGAAGATGATGAGGCCGGACATAAAATTCGTCGCTTCCAACCGGGGCCGATATTCACCAATTTGCTGCTGGCGGACGAAATCAACCGCGCCACGCCCAAAACACAATCGGCATTGCTCGAAGCGATGCAGGAAAAGACCGTCACCGTCGCGGGTATTCAGTATGACCTCAGTCCGCCATTTTTTGTGCTGGCGACGCAAAATCCGCTGGAAATGGAAGGGACATATCCGCTGCCAGAAGCGCAATTAGACCGTTTTCTGTTCAAGGTCAATGTCGATTTTCCGTCGGTGGACGAACTGGTCACCATCATGGAACGCACAACCGGCGTACAGCTTCCCCATGCCAGCAAAGTAGCGGATGGCAAGCAGGTGATAGGCATGGGCAATCTGGCGCTGGAAATCCCCATCGCGACACACGTCAGCAATTATGTCGCGCGATTGATCGTGGCGACGCATCCCGATAAGGCAGAATCGACGGACATGGTGCGCGATTTTGTGCGCTATGGCGCGAGTCCACGCGGGGCACAGGCGCTGATTATCGGCGCGAAGGTGAATGCGCTGCTGGAAGGGCGCTTCAATGTGGCGTTTGAGGATGTGGATGCGGTGGCGCGCCCGGCGTTGAGTCATCGTTTGCTGCTGAATTTTGAAGGCCATGCCGAAGGTATCACGCCGGTACAGCTTGTCGATGACCTCATCAAACGGGTGCCTAAACGCGAGGGCTAATGGTTTCGGTCATGCTCAAACCCATCACCCGCGCTAACTGGGAGACGGCGGTTCGCTTAAAGGTCGCGGATGACCAGAAAATGTTCGTCGCGCCGAATGTCTATTCGCTAGCAGAGGCGGCCTATGAACCGAATATGTTTCCGCATGGCATTTACGATGGCGAGGTGATGGTCGGCTTTCTGATGTATGGTTATGAGGAATTTAACGGCTATAAGTTGTGGGACGTGCTGCGCTTGATGGTTGGTCATATGCACCAGCGCAAAGGGTATGGTCGGGCGGCGATGGCAGCGATTATCGACTATCTGCATCATGAAACTGATGCTGATGGCGTGGTCATTTCGTATGTGCCGGAGAATGTGGCGGCGGCGAAATTGTATGCCAGTCTGGGATTTGTGGGTGATGGTGCGATGATTGAAGACGAAATCCTGCTGCGTTTGCCATTTCCAGACAAGATAGCGCAACAAGCGTGACTCCTACGCTCTGTAATTTATCACCTGAGATGAACGATGGCTGAATATAAATCCAATGAACTGCTGCTGCCCGAAACGGTACGGCGCAAACTCGACCCCTTGATGCTCATCGGGCACAAAATCCGTTCGGGTTCGATGAAGGGCGAACGGCGTTCGGTCAAACGGGGTACGAGTATCGAATTTGCCGATTATCGCAATTATGCCCCCGGTGATGACCTGCGCCGTCTTGATTGGAATATTTACGCGCGGTTGGATCGCCCCTATATCAAACTGCTGGAAGATGAAGAAGACCTCGCGGTGCATATTTTGCTGGATACGTCTGCCAGTATGGATTGGCCGCGCGAAGGCGATGACGATGGATTGCACAGTAAGTTTTTATTCGCGCGGCGGCTGTTTGCGGGATTGGCGTATATCTCGCTGACGAGTAATGACCGCTTGTTGTTGACTGCGCTCAGCGATTATGGCTGGGAACAGTTTGGCCCCATACGCGGACGTGGACAGGGCGTGGCGATGCTGCGTTATGTGCGTAAGCTCAAGGCCGATGGCATTGCTGACCTGAATGCGATGTTGAAGGATTATGCGCTGCGTGCGCCGCGTCCGGGTTTGCTGATTCTCATCAGCGATATGTTTTCGCCAACTGGTTGGCTGGATGGCGTGAATGCGCTGCTTGGACGGGGCTATGAAATTGTGATTTTGCACGTCCTTGCGCCGGAAGAGGTGTCGCCGCCGCTGGCTGGCGATTTGCGTCTGGTCGATATGGAAACGGGTACGGCGCGCGAAGTCACAGTTGATGCCACGCTGCGAACGATTTACGAAAAGCGTCTGGCCTTGTGGCGTGATGAGATGCGTGCTGAATGTGCGCGTCGTGGGGTGCATTATCTGGCGCTGCAAACGGATGTGCCCTGGGAGAAGGTGATTTTGCAGGATATGCGGCGTCTCGGTCTGGTGAAATAGAGATAAAGACGGTTAAACGCAAAGGTCGCTCAAGGGCGTTTCGCAAAGTGTAGGGGTAAACTGCCAGTTTGCCCGGTGTAGTGTAATGTGAAACTATGGTCACAAAGGGAATTCAGGATGCACGCCGCGAAGGTCGTGAAGCCCGAAGATATTTTGAGCCAGAAGATTATATCGGCGGCGATTGAAGTGCATCGAACGCTCGGCGGCCCCGGTTTACTCGAAAGTGTTTATGAGGAAGCCCTCGTATGGGAATTACAGGAACGCGGAGTTCCCGTCGAAAGGCAGAAACTTGTACCGGTTAACTACACGGGTTTATCGCCAGCAACGCCTTTACGTTTAGACCTATTGGTGGATGAATTGGTGATTGTCGAGTGCAAAGCAGTGGAAGAATACAATCGTATTTACGAGGTGCAGACATTGACATACTTGCGTCTGACCAATCTCAAGCTCGGTCTAGTAATCAATTTCGGTGAACGATTGGTTAAACAGGGTATCAAGCGGGTGGTTAATGGTCTTTAACTTGTCGGTGGTTATTCTGGACATTTCGCGAAACATCCCTACAGTTTGCGTCCTTGCATCTTTGCGCCTTTGCGTTTAACGGCTTTGTATCTTTTATATATTCTCAGGAAGTATTCACACGCGGTTAAAGCCACGCATGGAATAAACTGGTTTAATACGAAGCCTATTAGATGACGAACACGGGTCTGATGTTGAAAAGAAACGATAAGGGTCGGACAACATGCAGTTCATAGCGCCGCTGGCGTTTTTCGCGGGATTGATTGCTATCCCCATCTTGCTGTTGTATATGCTGCGCTTGCGACGGCAGGAAGTGCTGGTATCGAGCAATTTTCTGTGGCAGCAGTTGCTAGAAGACAACGAGGCCAATACCCCATGGCAGCGTTTGCGGCGGAATTTGCTTTTGCTATTGCAACTGTTGATTCTGGCGCTGATGGTGCTGGCGTTGGCGCGCCCGTTTGTCACGGTGCCGGTCATCAGCAGCGGGCAGACGGCGATTCTGATTGATGCGTCCGCCAGTATGAACGCGACAGATGGTGGCGAAGGGCGCACACGGTTCGAGGCCGCGTTGGATGAGGCGTTGACGATTGTCAGTGAGATGGGCGCGGATGACACGATTACGATTATTCGCGTCGGCGCTGTGCCAGAGGTGCTCGTTCCCTATACGAATGACCGGGTACGGCTGCGGAATGCGATTAACACCATTCAACCCGGACTGGGCACATCGGATTGGGTCGGGGCATTGACGCTGGCGTCGGGCGGTGTGAGCGATGAGAATTTCACGATTGTCATCATCAGCGATGGTGGGATTGGCGAGGCTGAAAACCTGCCGCCGATTCCGGGTGACAAACGTTATATCAGCGTCGGCGAATCCAATAGCAATCTGGCGATTACAGCCCTGGCGACGGCGACCATTCCCGGTCAAGTGCCGCAGCTATTTTTGCAGGTGACGAATTACAGTGGGCAAGATGCCAGCGTCTCGGTCAATATCCGCATCAATGGGCGACTGACCGACTCGCCGACGATTGAGGTGCCCGCTGCCAGTCGTATCTCGCTGCCGTCGATTAATTTGCCGGAAAATTTTGAAACTCTGGAAGCGGAATTGGAACTGCCGAGCATCACCGATTATTTGCCGCTGGACGACACGGCATGGACGGTATCATCTGATGTGCGGAGTCGGCGGGTGCTGTTGATGACACCGGGCAACATCTATATTCAAGAAGTCACCCGCAGCATACCCGGTTTGCAGGCCTTTCGGGTGTCGCCGGAGCAGGGATTGCCCGCGCAGGATTATGATTTGTATATCTTCGATAACTGGCTGCCGGAGATCCTGCCAGAGGGCGACATCCTCATTATCAATCCGACACATGACACGTCCCTCTTTACACTGACGGGCACGAGTCGGAATGCCAGTCGTATTGATGTCGCATCTGCCGACCCGCGAATGCAGTATGTCAATTTCAATGCGGTGAACATTCTGGAATATCAGACCATCGCGGGCATTGACTGGGCGGATATGCTCGTACAGGCGGATGATGGGCCGCTGGTGTTTGCGGGTGAAGTCGATGGACGGCAAATCGCTGTGCTGACGTTCGCGGTGCAAAATTCGGATTTGCCATTGAACATCGCATGGCCTATTTTGATGACGAATCTGGTGCAGTGGTTCACGCCCAGTAACATCGTCAATAATCCATCCGGTTTGCGTCTGGGCGATCCGGTGCGTATTTTGCCACCGTCGTTCGAGGCGGATACGGTGCGCGTTCATCTGCCGGATAGCAGCCAGCATGATTTTAACATCGAAAGCGACACCTTAATTTTTACCGATACCACACAACCGGGATTATATCGTGTCGATGTGGTGGCGGGTGGCGAGATTGTGCAGTCGCAGCTGTTCGCGGTGAATCTATTTGATGAACGCGAAAGTGACATCACCCCGGTGACGGGCGAATTGCAATTGGGCAGTGCGACGGCGACAGTGGGCGAACGCGAAGAACTGGGCCAACAAGAATTCTGGACATGGATATTATTGGGTGCGCTGGCAGTGCTACTGGTGGAGTGGTATGTCTATCATCAACGGCTGCGCGTGCCAACGGTGATGACCCCGGCGCTGCGTACCCGACGTGTGGCACCGTTGACCTGATTGAGACTATACACGGCAGGGTGGCGATATTGTATGCTAATGCCTAAAGACGAGATGTGGCGTAACGTATGACGATAACCAATACTGCGGCTTTATTTTTACTGCTGGCGATACCCGTCGTCTGGTATATCGGGTGGCCTCGTCATGCCTTTCGCCGACTGCGCGATGCGACCAGCCTCATCTTGCGGACGGTCATTGTGCTGCTGCTGGTCTTAGGGCTGGCGGGCACGCAAATTGTGCAGTCGGCGGATAAGCTGGCGGTCATTTTTCTGGTGGATGTATCCGACAGTGTGGGCGCGGCGGCGCGCGCCGACCAGCGCGCGTATATTGAAACTGCGGTTGCCGAGCGGCGTCCCGAAGATGAATTTGGCATCATCCTCTTTGGGGCAGAAGCCCATCCCGAACGCACAGTCAGTCCGGTGACGGAATTCAACGAATTTTCCGCAGCGCCCAATCCCGGCAATACCAACCTGGCAGCAGCGATCAATATGGCGCTGGGCATGTTCCCGGCGGATGCAGCCCGGCGAATCGTGATTCTCAGTGATGGTGTGCCGACGATAGGCGATACGCAGCAGGCGGCGGAATTGGCGGCGGCAACGGGCGTCGAGATTAGTTATGTGCTGTTTTCGCATCCGCCTTCGCCCGAAGTGCAGCTTGTGCGCGTTGACGCGCCTGAAACTGTGACGCGCGGCCAGCAGTTCGATTTAGGGGTGACGATTGAATCGAATGTGAATGCACGGGTGGGCATACAAATCTTCTCCAATGGACAACCATTATACGATTCGCGCGAGACCGATAATCCCTTCCTCGACCTGCGTGAAGGGACAAACAGCTTTACGTTCACTTTACGCGCCCAGAATACCGGCCCACAGAGTTATCGCGTCTTGCTCAATGTGGATGACGGCGCTGCCGACGGTTATGTACAGAACAATACATTGTGGTCGTTCACCAATGTCACGGGGCCACCGCGTATTCTGCTGATGAGCACGTCGCGTCCCGGTGATGCGGGTGATGAAGCCCAATTTCTCGTCCCGGCATTAGCGCAGGCTGGATTAGATGTCGAACGGGTCACACCCGCGACCATGCCCGGTGGGGTCCAAAATCTGGTGCAGTACGACAGTATCATTCTGGTGAATGTGCCCGCGCGCGCGCTGACCGGCTCACAAATGCAGGACATCGCGACGTATGTCAGCGATCTGGGCGGCGGGTTGGTCGTCATTGGTGGGCCAGATAGTTATGGGCCTGGCTTTTACCAGTTCACACCGTTGGAAGATGCGCTGCCTGTCGATATGCAAATCCGCGATCAGGAACGCCTGCCACAATTGACGATAGTCTATCTGATAGACCGGTCTGGCAGTATGGGCATTACCACAGGTTCGGGTATCCCGCATATCGAATTAGCAAAAGAAGCGATTATTCGCTCGATGGAGTTCTTGCAACCGACAGACCGGGTGGCTATCGCGTCCTTCGATAACGAAGCCTCGCTCATTGCGCCGTTTCAAGATGTGTTAGACCGTCGGTTATTGCAGCGTCAGGTCGCGACTTTGCGTGCGGGCGGGGGGACGGACATCCTCGCGGGTATGAATTTGATTGCGGAACAAATTATCCTCGAACCGTCCCAGCGGCGTCACATCATCTTGCTGACGGATGGCGGCGCGAATGAAGCGGGTTTGATGGAAGTCACCCAGCGTCTGTATGATGAATACGGCGTGACCACATCCGTGATAGCCATTGGCGCAGGGGCGGCACAATTTTTGCAGCGGATGGCAGACGCGGGACATGGCGCCTATCATCATGTGCTCGATGCCAGCTCCATCCCGACGATTTTCACGCAGGAAACGGTGTTGGCGACGCGCAGTTATATCCTCGAAGAGCCATTTTTCCCGACGATGACGGCGAACAATCCGATTATGTCGGGCATTAATGCCATGCCGAGTTTGCAGGGTTATGTCGCTACCACACCGAAAACTGCCGCGCAGGTGGTATTGCGTGGGCCAGAACCCTACGAGGACCCGATTTTAACCGTCTGGCAATATGGGTTGGGGCGGTCTGTGGCGTTTACCAGTGATGCTACAGGTCGCTGGGGTGTGGATTGGGTGACGTGGGATGATTATTCGCGCTTCTGGGGACAGGTCGTGCAGTGGTCGATTACCGAAGGCGCGGACAACATCGAAACCCGCGTGGCGATGGAAGGCGATACGGCGCGGATTATCGTGGATGCGCGGACAGAATCGGGCGGATTCCTCAATGGGTTGGATTTGGATGTGCGCGTGACGGACCCCGAAGGCCGTTCCCATGTGCCGAATCTGCGGCAGATTGCCCCCGGACGCTATGAAGCCCAGTTTACGCCATCAGGCGAAGGTGCGTACTTCATCGCCGTCTCGCGTAGTGTGGATGATGCCGTGGAATTCCGGCAGGTCACGGGCTGGGTGATGAGCTATTCAGCCGAGTACAACATTGGCGATACGGATGACCGTGTGCTGGTGAACATGGCGAATCTGACAGGCGGGCAAGCGTTGGGCGATGAACCCGAACTGGTGTTCAGCCACAATATCGAATCGCGCGATGTCAGCACACCGATTTGGCCCTGGCTGCTGCTGGCGGCGGTGATGATACTGCCATTTGATATTGCGGTACGCCGCCTGATAATCACACGCAGCGATTTAGCGCGTTTGCAGGCCTGGATGACACGCCGGCGCGATGAAGCGAATGTGAGTATGTCCGAGCGTATTTCGTCACTGCGGGCGGCGCGTGAACGGGCGCGAAAGTCCACAGGCTACAGCGAATCCGGCGCACCCGCACCGTCGAGTACGGTGGGGGCGCTGCGGCGGAGTAAATCTGCTCGTGCCGAACAAGACGCCCAACAACCTGCACAAGTCCCTGTTGAGAGCGAACCTGTCAAACCGCGCATTTCATCGCGCACGCAGGCCGAAGTGTTGGAGCGCAATGCAGACCAGAACGTGGCAGGACGCTTGCTCAAGCGCCGCCGTCAGCGGGATGTCGAAGGCGAAAATGAGTGAAGCAATAGTCGTAGGGAAGAAAAAAACAGCATCGGGCATACCCTACCGATGCTGTCATACTGAGGAGGAATTTCTCTACGGTACTCCGGTTGGTTGAGTAGCGTATATTACCCTCAGAGGGCAACCACAAGGGATTATGAGGCTGGCGATTGGCGGGCAGGTGTCCAGCGGGCGGCATCGGCCTGCTGACCATAACGGTGTTGCAGGGCGCTGCCGGTGTCGGACAACAGTTTGCCCATGCGCGCCAGCAGGGGGGCATAGATACGCGGCAGTTGGTGGTTGCGGCGGATGGTGGCGACGAAGTTGGCGTGCGCGACCTGTTGGCGTATCTCGGCGTTGCGTTGTTTAACAATCAATTGCTGTGTCGTCAGGTTATCGAACATCAGAAGGTTGTCTCCTGTTCAATGGTTCAATTGTGCAAATGACTAGGATGGTGACTCGGCTTGCCAGCTATCAGACTGTGTTGATGAAATCGTCCATGATGGCATGTCGTTGACGGATTCGGCATAGCGCGTCTGCAACCCATACCCCGCGCGGGCGATAAGCGTTCCCAGACGCACCAACAATGGGGCATAAAAGCGGGGGCGGTGGTGGTTCACAACATGCACGCGATGGATACTGGCGGTACGGCGCATCATATCGTCGCGGCGGGTTTTGTCGATGTCGGGTTGTTGGTTCAAGTTCATATTCATGGTGTTTGCTCTCCTGTCCACAGGCAAGGCCGCAGCCAGAGGTGGGCGTTTTCGCACCGGCAAAGGCCGTTTTAGCGAATCCAAATCCACCCCGTATATCAATACGAATATTCAACGATGTTATCGAACTAAGCGGACGGTTTGGTCAAACAGTGGGCGATGAATGGTCACACAGGTGACCCTCTGCCCCCGGTAGGTTAGCTGCCGTGCAAGAAGCGTTTCAGTGCGCTGAGTGTGTCATCCACCCGATCCAGACTCAGGCTGTAACACTTCGAGACTTCACGACGGCGTTCTTTCACAAATCCAGTCGCGGTTAATTGTCGCAAATGGCGCGACGCGCTGGATTGGCTTAAATCGAGCAGGGTGATGAAATCCTGGGCACACAATTCCTCGTGTTGTGTCAACAGTTCCAACATTCGCAGACGGGTGTCGTCTGCCAGCGCATTCAGTCGCACCAGCATTTCCGAACGTCCTACGGCTGTCGAACCTTCGCGGACATTGATGCCATCGGGCAGACGTGCCCCGAAGATCATGCGATAGGTATTTTCTTCCTCACTGGGCAGCCAGCCGACATACGGGCCGATGTGTGCGGAGGGCGAGAAGATCACTTTATTGACCTTTTCAAGCTCTTTCGCCACTTTTTCGAGACTTTTATTGTGGAAGTCGCGTCCGGTGACCAGTTGTGCGGCTTCGAGCGCGGTCAGCCCGGTGAAATCGACCTCGCGGAAGGCTGCTGCCGATTCTTGTAACATCGGTTCAACCCGCGCCCACTCCTTGCTCATCACCTCGTCCCACATCACACGCAGATGATTGACAATCAGGTCGCGCATTTCGGCAGGGTGATTGAGATAATGATGGACTTCGCGCCACATATTCATATCAACCATGTGGAGCTTATCCTTCTCAGTATAGTGATGTTCCAGAAATTGCATGAATACATCCACATCACCGAGAACGGCGTCTGTACCGGGCCAATAATCGGTCTTGTGCATCCAGTCCATCACGCGGTCACGCATAATGGTTGCATCGGTGTCTGCCAGATGGTCAATATAGGCCGAAAAATCATCAATCCGTACATGCGAGACCATCGCTTCATACAGCGACCCAAAAATCAATTCGTGGTTGTGCTTGCGTTCAGCGGACATCCCCGCCGCTGTTTCGATAATCCAGCGGTCAAGGCCGGGATTCATGTCGCAATAGGTCAGCAGCGCCTGACTATGCAAAATGGTATGAACAGGGTGGACATCGAAGCCGACGACGATGCTTACTGGTGCGAGAATGAATTCCTGATCTGCCACGATTGGCCTCCGTATGCAGTTTACCCACTTACCCAATTACCCGGAAATGTGGGTAACATGATTAAAGGGTAGCATTTAATATTGTCAATGTCAAGCATTCTAACGTATTTCTTGCAAAAACGATAGTCAATTACCCGTTTTAGTGAGAAAACCTGTAAAACTGGATAGGCGCTGGTTAGCGCTGTGTGACAATGTTACGAACGCGCGTTGCTCAAGCATCAACTAGCTGCTGCGATACCTGACGACCTCCTGACGACTGCCCACCGCGCCGAAAAACCCGCTGAATCGCTATTACAATAGAAGTAACGCGCGTATCGCTTCGCGCGAAATCAGAAAGAAAAGGGGATTGTCAGCGTATGTCACGGTTTATTGTAAGGTATCTATTTTCCATCACTGTATTCGTGTTTGCAGCGGCCTGTTCGTTGACGAGCAATCCAGTACCACCTGAGCCAACGGACGTTATTCCACCAACGAGCGTGCCCAACACCATCTCAGTCATTCCAACACTCACCATTGAAGCCACTCAGGAAGTAGTTGCTGTCACACCAACAGCAGACAGCACTACCCCGCCCACCAGCAGTCAGACGACGAACACCACCAACCCTGCTACGACAGGCGGCATAAATACCACCATTGGCACGTCATCCGGTGGGCAGTCGAACAACGGGGGCGGTGTGCCACAACCTGTCCAACCGTCGATTACTCAATTTACCTACAGTGTGAGCGGTGGCAGTCTGGAAGCGAATGCGCTCAATCGTCGCACAGCGCGCGTTGGCTTGACATGGCAGGTGGTGAATCGGCCTACCAATAGCAATCTGGTATTTGAACAGATTCTGAGCGATGGCACGGTTGTGAATGTCGAACTGCCGCGCACGGTCAGCCTCGTGCCGTCGTCGGGTTCGGGCGATGTCGCCCCGACTTTGCCCGGTAACAATGCCAATTCCATCACCCTGCGCTTGCGGGTGGTTGACCTGAGCAGCAGCGGCACACTCGCGAGTCGTGTTTTGACTGTGCCTGTGATTGGCTATGACCGGCTCAATACCAGTCCAACAATCAACGCCTTCACCACACCACAAACGACAGTCGATAGACAGCGGTTGTCACAACGAATCGAACGGGTGACAGTACGCTGGGAGGTGCTTAACCGCCCACCGAACGCGAATCTGGTATTTGAGCAGGTGCTGCCCAACGGTATTGCCGTTAATATCGAACTGCCGCGTGATGTCAGCATCGTGCCATCGACGGGTTCGGGTGATGTGGTGCCCTATCTGCCCGATGACACGGCCACGACTATCCAGATACAGGTGCGGCTTGTCGATGTCGCCAGTGGCAGTACCTATACATCCGCACAATTGATATTGGCGGTGACTGGCACGCTGAATAACACGGGAATCATTATCTATGACCCGTCGGAATGTTTGTCTACGCCATTTATGGTGGGCAATGGCATTACGGTTGGCGCGCAAGCGCGGGTGGTACGCGGTCAGAACAGCCGCACTACCATCAATTTGATGACACTGGTCAATAATGCGCCCGTGGTGGTCGATCAAGTGTCTGTTGGGACAGCCGTTAACGTCATTGGCGGGCCATTTTGTTATCGTCTGCCGTTTGTGAGCAATAACCAGATTGAATATCGGATGTGGCAAATTCGCACACCAGACGGACGCGAGGGCTGGGTTTATGACTATTTCAGAGGGACAGTCGAGTCCGGGTATCATATCGCGCCTGTGACATCCAGCGGCGATGTGGTTGTGACCAGCCTGAGTGTTACGCCCGATAATCCCGCGTATGACGCGACGGTGACGGTTCGCTGGGAGGTGACGGGCAATGCGACTGTCCATGTGACCTTTGGAACAGCCGATTATGCCAATATGCCGCTGGCAGGGTCTTTATCGCTGCCTGCCAATAATGTGATGCGTCCATCGGGCGAAATTTTTGTCGCTATCAATGCCGTTCATCGGAATAACAGTCAGATTGGAGACAGCGAAACGCGCGCCGTCACTGTGCAACGTCCATCCAATGCCGGACGTATCACCAGCGCAAACGTGACGCCGAATACCGCTACGCCGGGGAGTACAGTCACCGTGTCCTGGACGACACAAAATGCGACACGCATCGGCCTGAGCTGGATACCTGACCCATCACGCGGCACATTGTCGCTGCTGCCCAATGCGGAAAATTTACCATTGAACGGGTCGTATGTCGCCACGATTCCCGCGAATGCTGTTGTAGGACGTACTATTCGCTTCCTCGTGGCGGCGGAGGATGCTTATGGCTTCACTGCCCTGCAAT
>CAZTLI010000016.1:0-12867 GCA_964614375.1 uncultured Anaerolineaceae bacterium | reverse complement strand
ACTATTCGCTTCCTCGTGGCGGCGGAGGATGCTTATGGCTTCACTGCCCTGCAATATGCCGATGTGGATATTGTGGCGGGTGGCGGGTCGGCGGATGTGACATTTGACGTAGCCCCTAATCCAGCACAGACCAACAGCGAAGTTACGGTTCGCTGGAACGTGCCGGGAGCGACGACGGTGAACATCTCCTATAACCCGCCCGGCGCGAACCAGTTTGTGTCGCTTATGACCGGTGGTGCGGCAAGGGGGCAGCGGACGGTGACGATGGCGCATGTCACCACACCCGTTGAATTCCGGTTGTTTGCCTTCACCAATAACACGCAGATTGCCACGCGCACGGTGACGGTGAACCTCACCTGCCAATACCCATTCTTCGTGAGTGACCCGTCACGACAGGGCAGTGATTGTGCCGGGCCACTGGTCGAAACCGCCGCGGCTTACCAGCAATTTCAAGGCGGATTCATGGTGTGGATGCAAGACCGCGATGAAATCATCGTCTATTATAATGACGGACGTTTCAGTCGCTTTACCGATACCTGGGGTGGTGAAGACATCACCTACAGCGATAATCCACCCGCCGGATTGTTGCTACCGGTGCGTGGTTTTGGGCGTATCTGGGTGGATAATGCGCTGGTACGTGAACGGTTGGGTTGGGCATCTGGTGCTGAACAGAGTTATACCGCCCAACGCCAGCGTGTGGATGTTCGGGATGGCGGCGGGCAAATCATCGGCAACTTTTATCTGAGTCTGCCGGATGGTCGGGCTGTGTATTACTGGAGCAGCAATACCGGCAGTTGGGTGCAGGTACGTTGAAATTAGACGATAAAACTCCCCCTGTCATGCTGGCAGGGGGAGGCTGGTTTGGCTATGGATTTGCGAAGTGTGAATCCGTTCTATGTTTAGTGTCTCAGTTTGGCTTCCTGTTCTGGATGACGTTCTGGCAGCAGCATCAACGCACCGGCGATGATGAAGATGATGGCAATCACGATGGGCAGTATGTCGCCTGCTGTTTCGACTGAGGTGAATACAAACATCGCGCCAATGAACAGCATCACGCCTGCCGGGAGCAGCAGCCAGCGATTATGCGTGGTGAATGCCCCGACAACAAAGGGTAAGCCAATCACAAACATGACATAGGCGGGCACCAACATACCCGTCATGTCGAACACTTCGAGCAAGACCAGCATCAGCGCGACAGCCGCCATGACATACGCTGGTACGAGTAAGCCCCACTGCTTGCGATCACGCAGCCAGCCATAGACAAACGGCAGGCCAATCGCCAGCAAGACATACGCCGCCACCCACGACCCAACCAGAATGTTCACTTCGATGAGGAAGAGCAGCAGCCCCAAGGCTGCGGCAATGTAACTGAATATCATCGCCCAGACGTGTTCTTCGCGTAAATGCAGCCAGCCAAACGTCACTGCCGTGATGACCAGCAGCCCTATCCAAAGCCATGCGACGATGTCTGACTGCCATGTATTGGTGATTAATGTCATCGCCCCAAATGCAATAATACAGATACCCGCAATAGTACGCACCATACGATTTTCGCTAGACATTGTGGTAACCTTTGTTCACCTAACGCACTGCAAAATCGCAGTTTGAACTCATTGGAACATAACTGTCGAAAAGCGGATAGTGACGTTAATCATCATCCCTAATTGTAAATGTAATTTTCGAGGAATCTGTAATGACACTACCCCCTTTCACCCATGCGCTGGCACGGATGCCCGCCAGCACTATCGCTGAGGGATTGACAACACAACAGCTTGGCACACCGGATATACAGCACACAATACAGCAGTATCACAGCTATCTGGATGCGCTGCGGCAATGCGGTTTACAGGTCGATGTGCTGCCGGCTGATGAACATTTCCCCGATGGGCATTATGTGGAAGATGCCGCCATTATTTATCACGATATGGCCTTTATTACCCGTCCCGGCGCGCCCGAACGAGCCGGAGAACCCGTCGCCATCGCCGAAAAGCTGCGTCATTTGCGGCAGATTCACATTCAGGGTGATGATGCTGTATTGGATGGGGGCGATGTGTTGTTTTGTGCGGATCGGGTGTTGATTGGAATCGGGACGCGCACCAATGCCGCCGCCGCGCAGCAGTTGAGACAGGCGTTGCATACGGTTGATTCGACGCTGCGGGTCGATTGTGTGCCGTTTTGGGGTGTCGTGCATCTCAAGACCGGGCTGACTGAACTTGCGCCGAACGTGCTGGTTTATAATCCCGCGATGCAGATGGACTATGCGCTCGATTTTGCGGAAGTGGTTGAATTGCCGCTGGCAGAGGGCTATGCCGCCAATACACTGCCTGTTAATGCTACTTTGCTGGTCGCTGCGGGATTTCCAACGATTTTGCAGGAAGCAGAGCGACACTATACACACATCATCCCGCTGGAAATGGACGAATTTCAGAAGATGGATGGCAGTCTGACGTGTTTATCGCTGCGCTATTGATGAGAAACAATCAGGGCGAACGATGCGTCCGCCCTGTAGGTGTCATTGCGAGGTGAGGGGCGCTGTTGGCATCTTGTGGATGGAATTGAGTGCCCCCGTCGGCGCTGATTGATCGACCAGTTCTTCGGGTTCAACGTGGAAATACACATGCAAGCCGACGTGTGCCAGATTGATGCTGTCGCCACTGCGGATTTCGTGAATTTCGTTTTTGTTGAAGCGTAACCCATTCAGGAATGTGCCGTTGGTGCTGTTCAGATCGGTTATTTCGATACGATTACCCGTCAACATCAATTGGGCATGAGAACGACTGACGCCGCGGGCATCGCCATAAATTGCAGTAATATCAATATCGGGTTTATGGTCTTGCGTGGGGTCGCTGCGCCCGATGATATACTTCTTGCCCGCCTCCATGTGTAAATCCATGGATTTGCCACTTTTGGCGAATTCCAGACGCAGCACCATATCCGACTCAAAGCGGAAGGTATAGGTGGGCAGGCGTCCATTGGCATCGGCTAAAGCGCGCAAGGGCGGATCCACCGCTTTATTGCGTGCGCCGCCGTCGGGTTTGTGCGATTCTTGCTGCGCGGCACTATCCGCCGAGTGAATCGCTTCTTGTGCAGCATTTTCATCTATGCCTGTGATGGCACTATCGGCCTGTTTGATTGCCCGTCGCGCGGCTTCTAATGCCCGCAGGACACCCGATGGCGGTTTCATCCCTTCTTGCAGTTTGGCCTGATGGGCATCGAGGGCGCTGGCGATATGTTCTCTGACCTCGTTCTCATCGAGCACCGTGCTTTTAAACAGGTCTTCAGCTTTGATTGCTTCAGATTTAGCGGGTTCGTTGGTTGCGGGTGAATGCGCGTCGGCCTTATCACGCCCTGCCGACGACCCTTCCGGCGCGGTGCTACGCACAAGTTTCTTGCCACAATCATCACACAACACCACGCCAGCCTGATTATGATGCCCGCAATCCGGGCAAACACGGTCATACTCGACAGCAGATGCGCTGGCTCCTTCTTTATCAACCGTTTCGATTGTCGCGTTGTCATCTATCCCATCAAACAATCCGGCGTCGGCCTGGACTATTGGCGTCTCGATGGTCTGGACGGATGTTTTAGCAGTCAATATCGTATGGCACTGCTCACAGAAAAGCGCATCGTCTGGATTGACATGCTGGCACTCCTTGCAAGTGACCGTTGCTTTTGAAGGTCTGGGGTTTGATTGTGGGTTGGGTTGGTTAGACATAGGCAAACATCGCGTCCAAATGTATTTATTGTGGTAAACAGATTCTCCTCAGATTAATGTTAAATCAACTTTATCAATCCGTCATGTACTTTTTTAATTTTCTATCAATGTTATAACCGCATATGCCAAAGAATTGGGATTCTGTAATAAAAGTCATCGGTGTGATAGTCGCGCGCTATAATGAAGGCGAAAGACTGCTTGCAGGTCTAACCCTCCCTATCATAAGGAATCCCCATGCCGCGTGAAATCAGCATCGCCTTTCAGACCAATAAATCTCCCGCAGACTATATCGCCCTCGCAAGATACGTCAATCAATATGATTTTGACGCGGTGAGTGTGTATTGTGATGCGCCCTTTCATCCCAGTTATGGCCCGCTGCTGTTGATGGCGCCACACATTCAAACGGCGCGGCTGGGTGCGGCGGGGGTATCACCGTCACGGATGCACCCCATCGACATGGCGGCAAACACGGCGTTATTGGCGGGTGTGGCTTCTGGTGGGGTCTATCTGGGCATTGTGCGCGGGGCGTGGTTGGCGGAGCATGGCGTGACCGAAGTGAAACGGCCTGTTCAGGCAATTCGTGAATGTATCGAAGTGGCGCGTTATATGCTGTCGGGACAGCCCGGCGGCTATGACGGCGAAATCTATCCCATCGCGGAGCATGTTCGGGCGACGTATCCCCTGCCTGAAAAGCCGATTCCCGTGATGATTGGGACATGGGGGCCGAAGTTGTGTGCGGTGGCGGGCGAACTGGCGGATGAAGTCAAAATCGGCGGCAGCGCCAATCCTGATGTGATACCCGTGATTCAGGCGTATATAGCTGACGGTGAACGCAAAGCTGGACGGGCAGCGGGCAGCGTGGGCGTGGTGGTTGGTGCGGTGAGTGTGATTGATGATGACCGGGAACAGGCGCGGATGATGGCACGACGGGCAGCGGTGTTGTATCTGCCGGTGGTGATTCCGCTTGACCCGACCGTTGAGATTGCCCCCGACCTGATTGCCCGATTGCAGCAGCACGCCAATCAGCAGACTTTTGCCGATGGCGCGAAGTTAATTTCGGATGACCTGCTGGATAAATTCGCTTTCGCGGGGAATGCCGCCGACATCATCGGGCAGTGTGAACGCTTATTTGCAGCGGGCGCGAGTCGGGTCGAGTTTGGTACACCACATGGCTTAACTGACCCGGCACGCGGCATCACCCTACTCGGTGAGAAGGTCATTCCGGCAGTGAGAGCGATGACAGGTTAAAAGCTGCACCGTCCGCGATCCGGCAAGCCGCAGTAAAGGTACTGTACTTCGTCTGTTCGTGCATAATCTTGCAGCACGCGGCTCGTGAATAGAAAATTACTGTTGCGCGCGCCCTCATGACAGCTAAAACAATCGCTCAATTCCCCCGTAATGAGGTCGCCCGTCGCACTGTCGAACGCACCAAAATTCCAGCCGCCGACGTGCGAAGTCGCCGCAAGTTCGACAATGCGCCAATCATCGCGCCGTTCCGCCATGTGGACTTCCGGGTCAAATTCACCCTGGAGCATGTGACCGTTCGCGTCGCGCTGCGGATTGCCCGATTCATCCACCGGGACAAAAAAGGCTTCAATGACGATAATCGAGCCATAGGGTACGGTCTCGCCCTGCCGCACGGCTTCGACGGCCTCTGGATTGATGTAGAGATTGCGCGATACGTTGTCGATGCGGTCAATCGTGGCATAGTGGACGAATGTCTCGCGATAGTCGGCGGGATAGATGAGCTGGCGGATAGGGCGGTCATCGACCAGCGTGGGATAAGGTGTGGGTGGAATGCTGGAAGCAGGATTGGTAACAGGTTGTGGGCTGCGGGTTAAGGCTGCCGCGATGAGAATGACCAGCATTCCCAACCCATAGAGCGCGATGACTGTTTTTGACCGATTGTTTCGCACGAGACAATTTCCTATGATGCCCTGTTCCGCAGTGTATTATGCGCCCAATATCTTGCGGTTTTCTTGCAAGCCCAATCTGATAGTCAGCAGCGACTAAAAAGCAATCAGACCCACCGCCAACGCTAGCCAATGGGTCTGGAGTGTCCAGTCTGATGGTGGGTGAAGGTTACTTGCCTGACCGGATTTTCGGGCCGCTCATCGGATTGCCAAACAGCGGCGCGAAGATGCAAAAATCGAGCGCGCCCGCCAGCAGCGGAACAACACCTATCACCGCGATGACAATGCCGCCCGTGTCGCCAACGACAAACAATCCAACGGCAATCAAGACGAGGCCAGCCACGATACGGGTTATACGTCCGGCGGTGGATGCCATAAATGCTACAAAGGGGTTCATCTCATATTCTCCTATCGCTATCGTATTCCAGGAGCAGTATAGAGCGAGAGAGGGTGGGCTGTCTGTGATAAAGTCACCGAAGTCGATAGCTTTCGAGTGATTTGAAGTCTACCAGTTCAATTGTGCCGCGCCCTAATTGAATCAATCCCTGACTGCTGAAACTGCCCAGAATACGACTGATGACTTCGCGCGAACTGCCCAATTCTGCCGCAATTTCCTGATGGGTGATGGTCACTGGATTCTGGGATTGTCCGCGTTCGAGCAGTAAGGTCGCGACGCGCATATCCATTCGCTGGAACGCGACTTCATCCACGATTTCCATCACGCTGGATAGACGCTGCGACAGCAGGTCAAATACAAATTCACGCCACGAATCGTAACGCTTCACCCAATCTCGAAACGAATCCGCTGGAATCATGATGGCTTCGGCATCCTGCTCAACGGTTGCGATGGCGGAAAATGATTGATTACTGAGGATGGCATTGGCTGTTAGAATGCACGATTCGCCCATGCCAAAGCGATAAAGGGTGATTTCGCGGCCTGTCTCGCCAATCTTATACACCCGTATCGCGCCGGAGAGCAGCAGGGCAATCGCATCTACGCGGTCGCCATCGGCGAATACATCCCGACCAGCCGGAATCCGGGCATAAAACGCGGTGTGCTGGAATTCGCGTATCATAGCCGCTTCGGCGTGTTGCAAAATAGGGAGTGCCGCAGCGATGCGGGCGAATTGTTCTGGCGTAATCATGTGCATCATTCTGAGATATTGCATGTCAGCGTTTGAATCATACCCTGTGGCGATAGCCCTGCCAATCATATTAAGCGCGCAAGTGCTCTAACTTGCGTCTTACGCTTATCGACTATGCTGGGTGCTGGTGTTGAGTGTAGTGGAGATTTGCTATGAAGGGCAACGTGGTATTGGTCACAGGCGCAACGGATGGAATTGGCAAAGTCACGGCGCTGGAACTGGCACGCATGGGCGCGACAGTGGTTGTGGCGGGGCGTAATCCTGAAAAAGGCGGGCGCGTAGTCAGTGAGATTATCGCCGAAACAGGTAACAATAATGTCGAATTGATGCTGGCTGACCTGTCATCTATGGCAGAGGTGAAAAAGCTAGCGGACACATTCAAGCGTAAATATGACCGTTTAGATGTGCTGGTGAACAATGCCGGGGCACTTTTCATCCAGCGGAAAGTCACGGTGGATGGTTATGAAATGACCTTCGCGCTCAATCATCTCAGCTATTTTCTGCTGACTCATCTATTGCTGGATGTGCTGAAAGCCAGCGCGCCCGCCCGCATCGTCAATGTCTCGTCCGATGCCCATTACAGCGGCACGCTCGATTTTGACGATTTGCAGCACGAAAAGCGCTATGGTCGTTTGAGTGTCTACAGCGATTCCAAGCTGGCGAACGTTGTGTTCACCTTTGAACTGGCGCGGCGACTGGATGGCACAGGGGTCAGCGCCAATGTGCTGCATCCTGGTTTTGTGGCGACGCGCTTCGGGCACAATAATGGGCGATTGGCCTCGCTCATCATGACGCCCATTCACAAGCTGTTCGCACTATCGCCAGAACAAGGCGCACAGACCAGTGTCTATCTGGCAGCATCACCAGAGGTTGACGGTGTGAGCGGGCAGTATTTCGAGAACAGTAAGCCTGTACGAGTTAAAAGCGCCGCCTATGACCAGACGGCATGGACGCGGCTGTGGGAAGCGAGCGAAAAACTGGTCGCGCAGTGGATGGACACAGCTACAGCAGCGGGTTAAGTCCAATTCATCAAGGTTAATTCAAACCATAAACAAACGATAGTATACTATGGTGGGAAGGTCGCATTTGCGGGTGCAGAGGGCGTCCTTTTGATTATTCTCACTTTCGCAAAACAGGATATCCATACACTATGCCCACATCGTTCTCTATTCGTCCCGCCTATCCCGACGAAGCCGACGCACTCAGCGACCTTGCCCTGCAAGCCAAAGCCTTCTGGGGATACCCGCCCGCTGTCCTCAAAACCATCCACATCGTGCTCACACCGGAATATATCATTCAATGTCCGGTGCATGTGATTGAGCATGAGGGGCAGGTTGTGGGATTTTATGGATTGGATGCGGTCAATGACAGTACCATTCGCTTGTTGTATCACTATGTTGCCAGCGGTTCAATCCACAGTGGATTTGGCACACACTTATGGCGGCACGCGATTACACTCGCCAAAGACCTCGGTTATCGTTATCTGCTGATTCACAGTGACCCGCACGCCGTCGCCTATTATGCGGGTATGGGCGCGGTACATATTGGGGATGTCGAGTCGCCCGACATTCCCGGACGATTAGTGCCGCAAATGCGCTATACCCTGTAGCATAATGCCTGACGTGATAGAAGCGTTCTCCTGAATTTGCAATCTGCTATAATTCATTTCGTTAGTTCGTGAGAGGTCAATCATGCACGATGTCGTCGTGATTGGCGGTGGTCTGAGTGGACTCGCCGCCGCCTACACATTGGAACAGCAGCATATCCCCTATACGCTCGTCGAAGTGAAGAATCGGCTGGGTGGCAGCATCATCACCACCCAACAAGATGGCTTCACAATCGACGGCGGGACATTTGCGCTGTCGCGCGGCGGCGATTGGTCATTTCTCAGCGAATTAGGATTAGAAGATGCTTTAGTTCCATTAGATGACGCGCGCGCGATTTTCAAATCAGGCACACAAACGCTGGTTGATGCCTTCGCCGCACAATTGACCGCGCCGCGTTTGATGCGTATGGCGGTCAGCAGTATTGGTGAGGTGGATGGACGCTTTGCCATCTGCATGGAAAATGGCCTGATGTTCGATGCCAAGTCGATTATCATCGCCGCGCCCGCCCGTTATGCCGAGCGCATGTTTTATGGCTATATCCCCGAAATCAGTGAGTCGTTGATGGACTATCACTACGACACACTCATTCGCCTGTCGCTTGGGTATCACAGGGCCGTTATGCCCGAAATGCCGAAATATCTACTGCCGGACATGGGTTATGTTTATGTGCATGGGACAGACAGTCCGCAGCGTGTGCCCGATGAGCATGTCTTGCTGCAACTGGCGATGCGGCTTGACCCCGAAAGGCACAATCTGGAGAAGTTGGTGGACACGGTGACTGCCGAACTCAAATGGTCACTGCCAGTGACCCATCGTATTGATTACTGGCCTGAAGCCGACCCCATAAGCTGCTATGATGATGACCATGCCCGGAAAATGAACACCATCCAGCAGCACTTGCCGGATGGTATCGCACTGGCGGGCAATGACTATGCTATTGAGCGGGTTGTGCGACACGGGATAGTTGATGTCGCGGCGCGTGTGGCGGGTGGACGCACAGCCGCACAGCGTGTCATGGGATTTTTGGGTAATTAGCCTGGAGATGACTCACTGGAATCGGACGTTCTTCCTGTGCGAAGGCGCGGGCAAAGATTTGGCGGCGGTCATCATGGAACAGATAGGTCAGTTCAGCCTGTGAACCCCAACGTTCATCCAGTGTGAGCGCGGTGATGTTGAATCCAGCTTTGAGCTTGGCGATGATGACTGCGCGGTTGTTGGGATGGTGATTACTGAGGACACGTTCGTAACCTGCTGCGAATAGATAGGTCAATAGGCGCTTGAGAAATGCCGTATAGATACCCTTTCGCTGATAGGCTGGCAAAATCCCCGTGCTGGTCATGAAGAAGGTCTGTCCATCGCGCATATCCCCATACGAAAAGCCGATAGGCGTGCCATCATCCGTCCGCAGGCTGAAATATTCGTGATGCGTGCGAGCAAAGGCCTCTGCCAGTGGCTTCAATTTGGCACGACGTTCTTCTGGCACAGCATAGCCATACGCACCAATCGAAGCATACGGTGGGAAGATAGCCTCCATCAATGGCGCAGCATCTGACCAGAAGGCCGTTGTATCAGGGACGGCTTCAACGGTGATGGAGTCAGCCAGGACACAGGGGAAAAACTGCTGACGAATGGTATCGAACATGGGCATAATCTCCTTTGTCTACTGCCATAGTCTAAAGGAAAATCGCCCGCAGCATCCACCCAAAAATTGGTGTGTTTGACTGGTTTGCGATAGACTATTGTCTATTCCATCAAGTTCATTAATTAAAAACCCTCTGATTTAGGCGTCGCTTTCCTCGAAGGCAGAAAGCAAAATCGTGTTGCCATCCGGGTCATCAACCATCGCAAAGTAGGTGTTGAATGGTGTCTCGAACGGGGCGACGTGGCTGTCATAGCCGTAATCAATCATTTCTGTATATTTGGCGTCTACTGCCTCATGGGTCTTGAGATAAAATTCCAGAATAATCCGGTAGCCGCCGGACGCATCGGTTCGTGCCGGGTCCCAGCGGGCATTGACCTGTTTGGTACTCAGGAAGAAGGTCAAGCCGCTCATCCTGACCTCGACGTGCTGTTTGCCTTCACTGCCTTCGGGGATGCCTATACCCAATCGCCGGTAAAATTCAACCGACTTTTGCATATCTTCCACAATCACACCCACCATATATAACTCTAATGACATTGTGTACCCTTTCGTCTATTGCGTCGTCTTGATGATAGGGCAGCCAACGGCGGTTGTCTGATAGATTCGTGCGGCGGTTTTGTAGAAATGTGCGCTGATTAGTATTGCTTGCGATAGGCGGCTGGTGTCAGGCCGACGAAGCGTTTGAAAATGTGCGTCAGGTGGCTTTGATTGGCGAAACCACTATCGGCGGCGATGTGCGCGAGGGGCAAGTCCGTCGTGTTCAGCAGATGCTTGGCGTGGGAGATTCGCTGCCGCAGCACAAATTGGTGGGGACTGTCGCCTGTCGCTTGCCGGAATAACCGTGCGAAGTGATGCGGGCTGAAATCGACCTGTTTAGCCAGCAGCGGTAGTGGCAATTTCTGGTGGATATGGGCGCGGATATAGTGTGTAATCTGCTGGATTTGCGCGCCGCTCAAACCGTTTGAAGCAACGTTATCCGCTAACTGTGGGGCGGTGTAGTGGCGCATTAAATGCAGTGCCAGCAGTTGTGCGGCGGATTGCGCGTAGAGATTGCCCGCCGGTGTCGGTTGTTCCAATTCGCGCCAAAGGGACAGGATGATTTGTGTCATCAGCGCATCCCGAAAGCCGAAGTGTCCCATCAAATTGGAACAGGCATCCATAGACACGAACTGGTCGGAATGGATTTGGACGTGAACCGTTTGCATCGGTTCGGGGGATAGGCTGCGCCAGCGTACTTCGCTGGAGGCCCGGTTTGCAGGTCGCAGAAACAGGTCACCCTGCCGGATAGGTCGCCCGCGCCATGAGCCTTGCGTGGTTTTGTATTCCATCAACATTGCGCCGCGTGCCATCAAAACCAGCGAAACGTCAGGTCTTATCGGCTCACTCCAGCCTTCGAGTTCAGGCGGTTCATGAAATGCCCGCACCGTCACATCGCGCCACCCCACGCCCTCACTGGAAAGAAACAGCACAGGTTCGGTCAGGTCGCGTTGAATAGCAGATAAGGCGCTGCGTTGAAAGGCCGTCAGGGGACGCATAAGCCTATTCCTCAGACCAGATGCTCTCCGGCATTGACGTGGATGAGTGTGCCTGTGAGGAAACTTTCGCTGGCGAGATAGACAGCAGCGCGCCCTACATCTGCGCCATCACCGACTGTTTTTAGTGGATTGCGCTCCCCGAGTTTTTCCCACTCGTCATCGGTCATGGATTTGCCTGCTGGTTTCATCACGGGTCCCGGCACAATCGCATTCACCCGAATGTCTGGCCCCAGACTGACGGCGCTGACCTGGGTAAGTGCCCAGAGTGCGGCTTTGCTCACGCCATGATGGGCATATTGAGGCCAGGGGCCATCAACACCCCGATCACAGATGTTGACAATCGCCCCGCCAGACGGGTCATTCTCGCGCATGAGGGGGACGGCGGCCTGTGTACATAAAAAGGGCGCTGTGAGATTGACCGCCATGGTCTTTTGCCAATCGTCGTAGGTGACAGCCATCAATGTGCGCTTCTGGAATGCGGATGCGCTGTTGACGAGGATATGCAATCGCCCGAAATGGTCGCGTAAGGCGGCAAATGCGGTTTCGACTCCCTCCGGCGTACTGAGGTCAGCCTGTACGGAAAAGGCATCGACACCGAACGATTTGATGTCATGCACGGTGCTGCGAACGACATCTTCGGCGGTACGGCTGTAATGCACCAGGATGTGAACACCTTTTTCAGCCAGCGCGAGGGCGATTGCCTTGCCGACGCGATGGGCCGACCCGGTGACGAGGGCCACTTTATCTGTTAAGTCGATGTGCATCGCTATTCCCCAATAGAATGCTTCACGCGCATCATATTAACGGTGAAACAGGCTTTGGGCAAGATAGCAAAATAGCCCGCAGCAAACAGGTACGGGCTGTGATTAAACATTTTTCGATGCAGTTTAGTAGGATACAGGGACACCGATGAGGTATAACACAGACAATATCGCAATCACCAGCGGCACAATGAGCGATAGTGAAAAAAGGCGGCTGTCGTCTTTGAGGTGCATATAATACATCACAACCAGCACGGCCTTAGAGATTGCCAGTGTCAGCAAGAGGGCGATGGCGAAGGCTTCGGCGTTGGTGGTTTCGGCAAGCAGCACTTCTATCGCGGTCAAGATGCCGAGAATGACGAAGACGACGGTATAGATGCCACCGGGTACAGTCACGGTGGTGAAACCCAGATTGACCGTATCGCTGTGATGGTGAGTATCGTGTGATTCAGCCGATGAGTCGGTATGATGGTCAGTCATGCGTACCCCCTAAACCAGATAAATGAGTGTGAACAGCAAAATCCACACCACATCGACAAAGTGCCAGTA
>CAZTLI010000015.1:14593-25670 GCA_964614375.1 uncultured Anaerolineaceae bacterium | reverse complement strand
CATTCACGCATTCGCCGGCTGCATCGAGGGCAGGGGGTTCCTGTTCGTCAGGCGTCGGCTCTTCGGTCGGGTCGGGCAGGTAGCATTCGACAGTGACCACAAATTCACCTTCGTTAATGACCAGCGTCATTTCCCCATAACCATTCGCCGTTATTTCCACGCTTTCGCCGCCGCCGAGCATAATCTCGCCCGATGTCACGGTTGCGCCGTCATTGTCATAGACGACGTAGACAGCGGATTCGGTCATCGCGCCGCCGTAGTTGGTGACGACGAAGGTTGCCGTGTCGCCATTCACGCATTCGCCGGCTGCATCGAGGGCAGGGGGTTCCTGTTCGTCAGGCGTGGGTTCTTCGGTTGGGTCGGGCGCTGGGCTGCATTCCGGGTTGAATGGGAAATATGCTTCACCCACACGCAGCGTCAACAGGGGCGCTGCGGCTGCCGATACATCGAAACTTTCGTTCGCGTTCAATTGCAGCCATCCCGATGTGAGCACAATCCCGTCGCCGTCGGTCACGTCGTAATCAACTGATTCCAGCATATTGCCGCCGAAATTGGTAATGGTGAAGAGGACATTACCGCTTTCCTCACAGCTCATCACCACGTCGAACACCGGAGGAACGACCTCATCGGTGGGATCGGGTATCGGTTCTTCGGTGGGTTCGGGGGTCACAGGCGCACAGTTTAAAGTTGTTTGTGGATGACTATTGCCGGGATGTCCCACTTGCTGGTCGGCATACAATGTGACAATGCCACCGCCGTCATAGCGGATTTCCATCGTCGCGCCGCCTTCTAATAGGACTTCGCCGCTTTCGACAACCGCGTCATCGACGACAATGCGATACGCCGTCGAAGCGAGCATATCGCCATCGCCTGCTTCGCCCGTGTTGCGAATGACAAATACAGCCTCGCCGCCTTCGCAGTAGCCAGTCACTTCTAAACTGGAACAGTCCAACCGCGCCGGGTTGTTCCGCTGGCAGCCAAGCAGGTCACTTCCGTGATTATTCGGGTTATTATGACCTGCACCATTGCCGCCTCTGGCATTATCCGCGCCATGCGAAAAGCCCGTTACAGCCACCAGCATCGCCAGTAGGACGGTGGTAATAATGATTATGAGACGCTTCTGATGGTTCATGATGCTCCTCGTTCATTAACATAGAATTGAGCTGAATGATCAACATTCCTTTGAATGCACATCAATGACTAAATCGTTGTCTTACAATGAATGTGACAGGTACATTTTTCCCATTTTCACGTTTAAATTACGTTTATGGGGGGATTCATCCGGTAACGAGGGCGCTGTAATTGGCGAGGCCACAGCGCAAAAAAACCACTTTGCTCGCCGCAGCGGGCAATCGACTATCTGGTGATAGGTGTAAATAGGGCTATCGTCTAGCTAAATCGTCAGCCACCAGGCGCGCAAGACTTCTGCCACGCTCCATGCCTGGGCGATTGCGCCGCGCGGGGCGAAAGGGGGGTCGCCGTCGAAAATCTCGCCGATTGTGCCGACGCCGTGTGCATCGAGGTGGTGCAGCAGCGGTTGCAGGAATGATCGCGCCAGCGCCTTATCGCCATAGACACGCAGATGGGCGGCAATAAAGGGCGCGATTAACCATGCCCAGACTGTGCCCTGATGATAGGCCGAATCGCGCTGAAAATAGTCGCCGCCGTACAATCCGGTATAGTCCGGGTCATCCGGGGAGAGGGAGCGCAGGCCATGCGAGGTGAATAGATGCTGGGCGCAGGTATCAACCACCGATTTTTGCTGTTCGGCTTCCAGCGGACTGTGGGGCAGGGCGACGGCAAGCAGTTGATTCGGGCGCAGGCGCGCGTCGGAATTGCCACCGGGTGTATCAATCACGTCGTAACAATAACCGACCCTATCGTTCCAGAAGCGGGCGAAATTATTCTTCACGCGGACGGCTAAGTCATTATAGTCTGCCCCTTCCGTCAGGGTCAGGCGTTCGGCAAAATCCGCCATAATCATCAGCGCGTTATACCACAGCGCATTGACCTCAACCGGTTTGCCGATGCGTGGAGTCACCACCCAATTATCGACCTTGGCGTCCATCCACGTAAGCTGCGTGCCTTCTTCACCGGCATACAGCAGCCCGTCTACCGGATCGGCGTGAATCTCGTAGCGTGTGCCGCGCAAATGCCACGCGATGATGTCCGTTAGTGTGGGGAATAGTTCGCGGACTAAGGCATCATCATTTGTCGCATCGAAATAGGCGCGAACGGCCTCGAAGTACCACAAGGTGGCATCAACTGTGTTGTAATCAGGCCGGCCACCACTGTCGGGGAAACGATTAGGCAGTATCCCCATATTGGTATATCCGGCGAAGGTGCGGAGGATATTGGCAGCTTCGGCAAAACGGCGTGTATTCAGCGTCAAACCGGGCAGACTGATCATCACATCACGTCCCCAATCGCCAAACCAGTGATACCCCGCGATAATCGACGTACCCTGCGCTTCTTTTTCTGTATTGCGCTTGACGATGAACTGGTCAGCAGCGAGGACAAGCTGCTGAATTTGTGGCGGTGCGGCGTTTAGCTGGCTTTGTTTGATCAGACCGTTTTCATAGGCGCGCTGGTCACGATAAACCGCTTCGCTATCGAGGGGAGGGGACTCGTCCATGCTGGCGACCAATGTGACCGATTGACCGGGCGGCAGTGTCACACGGAACAGCCCCGCGAAAAGATGGTCTTCGGGCAGGCGGAAGCCGCGATAGACCTCTTCGGCCAGATAAAAATTTTTATACCAGATATGCTGGGTGACGGCTCTGCCGTCGGATAGCAGCAGGTAAAATGGCGGATTATCCGCGCCGGACTGCACCCGAATGCCGCGTTCGCCCACTTCTTGTACCGTTAGCGGCAGGTCTTCGCCGCGCGTGCAGCCGTGATAGTCGCGATAATTGACGAAGGCCTTGATACTCAGGTCAATCGAACGCTGCGCCCGCCGCAACGTATACTGGATATAGGTCGTGTTCGCGCCGCGCTGCATCCACACGCGCTTTTCTAGCAGGGCATCGTTGAGGGCAAATGTCCAGACGGGCGTCGTGCCTTCCAGCTGGAAGCGTTCGAGGTGCTGATAGCCGTGCGGGACGATTTCTTTCTCGCTCCAACGATTGGTGAACAGGTCGAACGCCTGCCGATGATAAACCGCCGTTTCATCGACCTTCGTCAGCAGCAGTGTGCGCCCGAGTGGGGGGCGCAGCGCCGCCACCAGCAAACCGTGATAGCGCCGCGTCAAGACGCCCGCAATCGTGCCCGATGCGTAACCGCCGATGCCATTCGTGACCAGCCACTCCTTACCCGTCGCGGCCTCGCGGTCACTCGTCACCCATCGACCAAAGTCCATCATAACCAAACCCTCCCCCTGATGTGCGTCATCTTGATTATACAGGGGGAGGGACGATTGAGACTACGGCGGGCGATTTGAGACCTGTTGCAGGGTTATAACCTATCTACACGGCTATCGAGTGCGGAAGTTTAGCCAGTCACCGATAATCGCCCTATCACGCCCACATTTTGCCTGAACTGGCTCAATCACCTACACTATGCCCATGATGGAAAAACTGAACAGGACAGACGATGCTGATATTTTCTGAAGCGTGGGCTGCGGCCTATATCGACGCGATTAATGCCAATGAAGAATATGCCCAAGCCTCCAGGAACTGGGAATTGGGTGCAATCGCGCTGGTTATCAAGCAGGATGGGGGAGAACGCGCGGTGATTGTAGACCTGCTGCACGGCAAATGCCTCAAATCCTCCAGCATCAGTATGACAGAGGCACACGAACAGGCGGCATTTGTCGTGGAGGGCGATGAAGCAGCATGGAAGCAGGTACTCGCAGGCGAGATTCAGCCGCTAATGGCGATTATGCGTGGGAAACTCAAACTCGGCAAAGGCAGCATCGCCAAACTGCTGCCCTATACCAAAGGCGCTATTGAACTCGTCCACAGCGCCCAGACCATCGACACGGAGTTTTAGGGAGTTAACAAAAAGACACGGTGATTGTGCCCTGTCTTCGTAATTGCTGTGTTAGGGATGTAAATCCTAGTACACCACCGTCATATCGACACGGCCCAGCGTGACGGTTTGTTCGGGTTTAACGATGATGGGTTGATAGGCGGGGAGTCGTTCACCATCAATGAATGTGCCATTGGTGCTGCCGAGGTCAACGATATACAACTGCTGTTCGATGACGGCTAACCGCGCGTGCTGCCGCGACACGCTTAATGCCACTTCGCCATAGCTGGTTAAATCGAGGTCAACGGGTTCGATATCCGATGCGTGCCGCCGACCAATAATCGCCATGTGCCCTTGCTGGAAGGTGATGGTTTCCAGCGCGCCATTGACCACCAGATGCACCTGTTTGCGGTCACCAAAACGCTTATCCGGCGTCTGGGTCATATTGCGGGCAATGCTCTTTAAGTTGTCAATCGAGACCTGCCGCGTATGCGAACGAGTCAGCGCCCGATTCTGCGAAACCAACCACTCGACTGCCGCTTCGATTTCAAAGAACATTTTGCCATCAGCGAGTTCTTTGCGCGCGTCGGCATTGTATTTATGCGCGATTTTGCCCGATGCGGTTTGCGACAGCACCAGGCCTAAGCGCGCTTGTTTGGGCGCTTGTGTGGTGAGGAATTTCTCAAATTCAATTTGCCCCGTGCGGGTGATGCCAATGTTAAACACATCGCGCCGGGTCATTGCCAGATAGGTCATTGTCACCGCCGGGAGGGATAAATCGAAGAGGAAGCAGTATTGACCTTCAGGCCGCCATGTTTCCAGCACTTCAAACAGGTCTTGACTCCACGCCGTCATCAAGGGGATATTTAACGCCGTGACGTTGTACATCAAAATCATTTCGTCATTCAGCCATGCGCGCCGAAGATTGGGACGTACCTGTAACAAATCCGTTGTATTTGGAGTCATGACCACACCAGCCTGTTAGATGGACAGATAACCAATCCCCAATCAGTCAACAATCTCCCAATTATGGGTTTAATTATTTCTATAGTGTAATTTATTTTGGGTTTGAGGTGAACCAATAAGGTATGAATTTCTCGTAAATTTTGCTTTACTTACCAGTCTTCTGTCGTCTTGATTAGCGGTTTAAGCAGTTGGGCCTAACAGCTAGTGGCACAGTCCCGGCATATCATCTATACTCGATGCTACATCCCACTGTATAGGCTGTGCAGTCATGAGTTGGGAAACGCTGCTCACTTCATCCCTATCACCACACCACTCCTACCCACATCTCACTATGATTGACACCCGTCTGCGGGATCCTCATGGGAGGTGGAGGGGCATATGAAAAAATATACTTCGCTTATCTTACTCTTTGCTATCGCGCTCGTTCTCAGCTTTGCGCCGGGGATACTCCAGGCACAAGATGACTCGCCACAGGTGGTACAGGTCGAACTCATCGAAGGCGCAAATGCCGGACTCCTGACCTATGAGGCGCGGGGCAGGGGCGTCGCCAGCGGCGCGATGATTGACATCACCGTCGTCAATGAGAGTCAAATGACCATTCAGGTCACTATCGCAGCAGGCACGCAGTTCATTCCGACAGACCGCGCCGATGCGGGTGGTGATGACGATCGTTATATCGCCGTCGCCAGCGGCGACCACGCCAAATTCCTCCCGCCACAGGCTGCCCTCGCGCAGGGTGGGGGCGGTCAGGCAGGCGGCGTGGCGGTTAGTGCCACCAGTCCGCCAATGCGTCCCCGTATGCAAGGCGATATACCCCCGCTGCCCCCGCCGCCCGTGAAAAGACCACCACCGGGTATAGGCCGGTCAGCATATCAGGCCGCTGATTCCTATTACTGGTCAACGACCCTGACGGCCTACTGCCTGAACGCCCATCTGGATAATCCATCGGCTGATACAGTCTTCACTGCCGCGTCCGCAGGGGATGATGACCTGACACGGGTACTGCAAGTCTATAACGGACGACCCGGCAGTGTCAGCGTCATTGCCATGCAGATTGCCGTGTGGATCGTGACCGATGATATAGACCTCGATTTCCTCGAATCTGTCGGTTACAGTCCTGGCACGAACGATTTGCGGGATGCGCTGCTGCTGCTGCAAGAAGCGGGCATCGACATCACACAGTATCAATTGGGGCAAGACGGCATCCCGGATGAAATCCCGCCACCGCCGGTCTTTGAAGCCGGGCAAACGACGCCTGTGACCGTGCGCGGCGCGGTTGTCGCAGCCGATGGCACGCCTGCGGATGGCGCATCGGTGATTATGCTCGTGCGCGGCCCCGAACATACCCAGTTCCGTCGAGACTTCACCACCGGTCGCGGACGCTTCGAGGGGGCGCTTGACCTCTACGAAA
Source organism: uncultured Anaerolineaceae bacterium (assembly GCA_964614375.1). GTDB lineage: Bacteria > Chloroflexota > Anaerolineae > Aggregatilineales > Phototrophicaceae > CAZTLI01. Next base: position 19,324 of record CAZTLI010000015.1, on the reverse strand, counting down.
GCGATACGGTCAGCATCCTCATCAGTTATAACGCGCAGGAAATCGGACGCCTGACCTACAGCGCACCGGATATTTACGACCTGTTTGCGGGCGGTGGCGAACTCATCATTTCACTCACACCGGCACAGCCACCACCCACCGGGACAACCGAACCACCGCCAACAGAAACCGCAGAACCCGAACCGACTGAAGCACCCACGCAAGAACCATCCGTCGAACCACCGCCAGCGGACGCAACGCTGCTCGACCCGGTGCTCTATGGTATTCACCTGAATGTGAACCCTGCCAACATCCGCGCAGAACCCAACACACGCGCGGCAGTCGTTGGGTTGTTAAGCTGCGGCTTCCCAATTGTGACGCTGGATGCCCAAACGACGGATAACGCCGGATTTACGTGGTATCGCATCCAGACGGGCGGATGGGCGCGCGAGGATGTCATCGCGGTTTATGGGTCACAATCCGAGGCGCAGGTAGCGGCAGAACGAAATTCAACAGTCTGTGCGCCACCGCCACCGCCACCACCGGATGAACCTGCGCCAACAGGTGATGACCAACAGGGTCAGCCTCAGCAGCCGGGTCAGCCGCCAGACAATCCGCCTGATTCTGGTGGGGGCAGTTCCCCGCCAACAGCTACACCAAGCATGATCTACACGGTGACGATCATCAACAACGCGCCGTGTACGATTAGTGGGGCATTGGGGCCAGCAGGATTTAGTATCCCCGAAAATGGGAGCGCCAATGTCGTTGTCCCGGCTGGACAGCATACGCTGAGTGCGGGCGGGTCGTGCGGTTCACTCCCCGCGCAGCAAGTCACGATTGATGGGCCGGGGATTAGTTTCACGATAGGTTAACCGCGTTATTAGGAAGCGATAGGTGGGGTGAGGGCGGTTTGCTCACCCCAATTTTGTAGCTGGAGTATAGGTGTCGTGTCGTTGTTGTTTAAAGCCAATTTTCGTCTCGCGCGCCATTATCAACAAAAGCTCACCGAATTAGATGGCGCCTATCGTTCGGGCGGCGTCGCTGCCGAGCGCGCTATTGGCGAATTTGGCGCTGACTGGGAACAACTCACCGAGAAACAGGCATGGTGCGCCGCGAATTATCGCGTCAATCTTGACCTCGCCGCATTTTGCAGCAGCTATTCTATCCATGGGTCGGCGCTGCTGGAACTGGTCGGCACGCCGCAAAATCGTCGGCAATGGATTGATGATGGGCTGATGGCGCTAAATGTGCTGTCGGACGACAGCCTGATTCCACGCGATGAACACCGTTGTACGCATTGGCTGCATCTGGGGTGGATTGTCGCTGCTGAAGGCGATGATGGTAAAGCCATGCAATATTATGAACAGGCCGAAGCCATTGCCATTCGCCTGCTGCCGGGTTCGCTGGTGTTATGCCGCATCTATGATGGGCGTGGACAAATTCTGTTACGACAGGAACAGTATTCAGGGGCAAAACGTTATTTCGAGCAGGCGCTCACGCTCGCCCGTCATCACAACAGCCATGCCGATGAATGCCGCCTGTTGAATAATCTCGGTTTTATTTACACCGGGCTGTGCGACTATCAACATGCACTCGACCACTGCCAGCAGTCCCTCGCCATCGCGCAGCATCCAGATACACGAAATCGTCGTTACGAGGCCATCGCCCTCAACAGCATCGGGAATATCTATCTGACACAGGGTTATGCCAACCCCCGCTATTTTGAAGATGCGGCGCGCTATTACAACGCGGCACAGGTCATCTATCAGGAGCTAAAAAACAAACGGGGGGAAATGCAAATCAAGCTCTATCTGGGGCAGGTCTATCGTGGTCAGGGCAAATTAAACGAGGCCGACACCCACTATCAAGAGGCCGAACGCCTCGCGCAGACCCTGAGCGATAAACGATTTGAGGTCAGCGCCATCTACAATCGCGCGCTGTTATATGAAGCCTGTGGTCGCACCAGCGAGGGCCTGGAACTGGCGAAACAAGCGCGAAGCATCTATCAACAGTTGAATATCCCCACCATGATTGAAGATGTCAATCGGCTTATTAACATCCTGAACGACAATCGACATCAGCGACGATAGTTAACGGCGCGCCGCGCAAATCCCTATGAGCGACACTTGATAACATGGCAGTGGTGTATAGACTCCGACCAATCGAATATCCTCACTCGCGACATAGCCCACACCGCCAAAAAATTCAATGGCATACAAACCGCTTTCTTCATCCAGCAGTGGATAGGACTGGTTGACGCGCAAGAATCCGCGTATACGCGCCGAACGATCCGGGGCAGTGTACACGGGCACACGCTGGCGGGCTTGTACCACATACGCGGTGGGGAGTGGGGGGAGGATTTCGGGGATCATATTAGAAAATCCACGCCACTCAATAATCAATCGCTCTAAAATATCCAGCGCCTGCGACCCATAGCGGATGCTCGGTTCGATGTGCGAATTCTCGATAAATTCGTTCCAGCTAACCACCAGAATCACATCACTTTCGGCAGCCAATGCGCCAGACCATGCCTCGCGCAAAAAATCGCCTGATGAACGGCTGCGTGGGGACGTGGGGTTGGGGCGATTGGTGATGCGGGCTATGGCGTCTTCATCCCAACCGGGCGACACACCGGGAATATACAGGCCGTCGCGTTCGGTGATGAGATTGCGTTCGGCCACATAAAAGTCGGGATTGCCATTCGCCCACGCCATATTGAAGGCATACATCCCGTCCATCGCGCCGTCATAGAGACAACAGGCATTCAATCCCTCTGCCAGCCATAAGGTTTCATGATTCGGGTCTACCGTCTCGCGGATGCGCTGCCATGTCGCTGTGCTGAAATTTGCCATGTGCTGGAACGCGAAGAATATCACCGGACGACCCTGATAGCGCAAATAAGCCGGATGATTGACTCGTTCACGAAGCAACCAGTCTAATGACTCAATCACCGCTTCGGGCGTGCGGTGGAAACGGCTGTCAAACAAATCGACCGCCGCGCCAATCGAAAACCCCTGTTCGGCGGCTCTATCGAGCAGATTATTCAGCGCCGGAGTCGTCGTAATCGGGTCTGCCACACCAAACCAGTTGACGATGAACGCATCAATCCCGGCGCGCTGTGCCTGCCGAATTTGCACAGCGGCAACCTGTGGCAGTTTGGCGTTATAGCGTCCCATCAGCGGGTAATCGACCAGAATCGTCTCGTTCCAGTCCCATGTGGGTTCACCTGCCCAAAAGCCCAGATAGAACACCCACACCTGTCGTTCGTGTACCGATTCTTGCGCGATAGCGGGTGTGTGAACACCTGTAAGCAGCAGTAAAAATAGCAGCAGCAGGGCGCGAACAAAGCGTATCATGACTGTCCTTATGCGGGTGGGTGAAGTCAATCGCGGCGGGATTTTAACGTGTGTATGGGTATCCGTCCAATGGCACAAAACGCCTATATCATGACAAACAAAATCGCGATTTTACGCCTTCGACAAGCCGGCATTCACGATACCCGTTTATCCAAACCACCCGCAAACACGGGCAAAATCCCATCCTATCCATCTTCATAAATGATGAAAATTTGCATGAATTTTTCCATTGAGCCGTTTACCTTCTTCAATTCAAAATCACATGAATCTAACTTTTGCAAGTTCTTTATCATTCCCTATCGTTCCCTTACACCACGCCGAAAATTCTTAACCTGTTTCTATCCGACTTATACAGACGTTCAAATCAACGCTTAATGTCTGCAAGTAGGGATTTTAAGGCAATTGCAAACCACATTGCATATTCTAGGTATTGTGTCATGCCCACCTGATATTTTTTGACCCATCTGGGGATAGCGCAAAATAGATTTTTGCAGGAGTGAGATGATGGCAGTACAAATAATTGCAACGCAAGAAAGTCCACAACTTACGCAGCCGATTGCCACCAAGGGCAATTGGGGAACAGCCAGCTTTAATCGCGGCACAGAACTGGCCTTTCATATTGAAGGCGCAGCCCAACCGCTGGTGGTTCGTCCGGCATTACGAACGGTCATCGGACGCACGCCCACCCACAGTACCCAGACGCCCGATGTAGACCTGGCAGACTATGGGGCGATTGAAAAGGGCGTGTCACGCATTCATGCCTCTATTCATGCGTCGGAAGATACGCTGACGATTATGGACATGGGCAGCCGCAACGGAACACACCTGAACGGTCAGCGGATTGCGCCCGGTCAACAGCGTATCCTGCGCGATGGGGATGAACTGCGTTTGGGTAAGCTGGTGGTGTATGTTCACTTCAAACGCGCCACCGTGCCATTAGCCGAAATGAGTGTGACCCAGGCGACGGCACTCTTGAACAAACCCCTTGTCGCCGGGCCGTTCCCGAAAGATCAAAAAGCGCCTGTACAAGCGCCGCCGATTGCCGCCACGCCCCAAATCCCTGATTTTGCCGGTCAAATTGGCAGCGCGCCTGCCACAACCAGCAGCGCGACCAGCGCCGAACGACCTGTCTATAAACTCCCGGATTTTGTGGGGCAGTTGGGCAATGCTGAGGGGACAAAAACAGACGGCAAGAAAAAATTCCGCGACCGTATCCGCACGATGGTCAAACAATCGCAAGAGGTCAAGGAATTCGAGGCACAACAATCAGCGATTGAATCCGGTCAGGATGTGTCATTGGAATCACAGCAGGCCGAAGCCAGCTCAAATGACACATTGGCACAACCCCTGCCGCCAGCAGCGCGTCCAGCGTCTGATAAAGGCATGTTGGGACGCC
>CAZTLI010000015.1:0-14493 GCA_964614375.1 uncultured Anaerolineaceae bacterium | reverse complement strand
TCCTCACAGGCGATTCGCAGCAAGACCTCCATCGGCATCGTTTCCTCAAGAATCACTTCGCCGACGGTCTGCAAGGACGAAACGAGGTTATTTCGAATCACAATCACGAGAATGGCCAGCAGCACAAACCCTAGCGCCAGCGCCGCAAACGCGATTTTCCAATTGCGGCTGACGCGCGGCTGAATCCATGCCTGTGTGGGCGCGAATTGCGCCTGATATTGAATATCGGCGATGCGGTCAAGCCATGCGCGCGCTTTGGGATGGTCAATCGTCTGTAAGATGTGACGCGCCCGGTCATAATCCTGCGCCCGAATATATTCGCGCGCCTGTTCGAGTTTTTGTCGCTCGGTATCCAGCATGTGTCACTCCGTTGCTGTCGTTCACCTGATTATACTGAATTTGCTGCCATCACAGGCACAGTTTCGCGTTGAATGGCCTGCTGACCATGACGTGCCATACCTGCCCGGTGATGTTACAATCGGCACGCCGAAAAAACAAATGAAATTGTTGTGTGATGACGCCACCACTTGAATTTAATTGTCACGATAAATACCACGCCGAAGTCGAGCGCATCCAGCAAGCGCCTGTTCCGGCGCGTGTCCAGTCACAGGGTGGATATAGTGGAATCCAAAATCTTAAATCGCGAATTAGCGAGGGATTATGACGCCGACTGAGCATCCTATCGCGGTCAATGATATTTATTTACTGGTGTATGAATGGGGCGAACGTCTGCCCGATAAACCGGCGCTGATTTTCTTCCATGCGACGGGCTTTCATGCCCGCTGCTGGGATGAAGTCATCCGGCAGTTGAGCGATTTTCGCTGTTATGCAGTGGATGCCTGTGGACATGGCAGAAGCGCCAAACCCCCGCCACCCCGCAGCTGGCAGCAGTATGGGCAGGATGCGACGGATTTGGTGCGGGCGCTGGGTTTGCAGAATGCGATTGGAATCGGGCACTCGATGGGCGGTAATTCGGTGGTGCGGGCTGCGGCGGCTGTGCCAGAGGCGTTCCAATCACTGCTGCTGGTTGACCCCGTGATTATGACCGAAGACTGGTACGCACACGATACCTATAGTATCGAAGGTCACTTCATCCTGAATCGCCGCCGCCATTGGTCATCATCCGACGAGATGGTCGCCAGCTTCAAGGGCAGGGGGCCATTCATCCACTGGAACGATGCGGTACTGCGCGATTATTGCGAGCACGCCATTTTGCCGGATGCGGATGGCGATGGGTATGTGCTGGCGTGCGCGCCCGAAGTCGAAGCGCATATCTATTCCAGCACCAGCAGCAAATCGGGCATGGATGTCTACGATGCGGTGGCGCGTATTCAAGTGCCAGTGCGCGTCCTGCGCTGTGCCAATACTGTTGACGAAGTCGGCTTTGATTTGATGGCATCGCCCACCGCGCCCGATTTAGCGTCGCGTTTTCAGAATGGTATCGACTTCCCACTAGCGGACAATTCCCACTTCATCCCGATGGAGTCGCCGGACATCGTTGCCCGGCATATACGCGAACTCGCCGCTTTACGCGCAGATCATTAGCAGCACCGATAGCCAGGGCGGATAGACAGCCTGTGACCGTTCCGGTTCGTTGACGCGAACCCCCTATACCACCTGTTGTCATTCGGCTGCACCTGTGTTATCCTGTGGGCGGTTAACAATTTCACACACTAAAGTCAGGTGCGCTGCTACCCGGATGTAGCGCGCATAATGGGGGAAGCCCGGTGTAAGTCCGGCACTGTCCCGCAACGGTAAGGGTGATAATAAATTATCACGCAAGTCCGAATACCCGCCTGCGCTTTAGCTCGTGCGAACCTTCGTGGAAAAAGGGAGCGAGCGTGGACACTGTATTAGACAAACAATCCCGCATCCCGGCGGGATTTTTATTTCCCACCCTTCGCTTCTCTCTGCGCGTGCTGAACAGCAGAGAGGGGTTGCTGCCTCCGGTTCTGGCTGTGGCGCGCGAATTTATCGATTCTAACAGAGCAGGAGACACATTATGAATATCGCTTTTTCGCATCACCCCAAACGCATCGTTGGTTTTGTGCTGGTCATCATGCTGCTGTCCATCGGCATCACGACAGCGCAGGAGACCAATCTCGTCGATAGCTGTGTCACGGATTACGACCCGGACGTGAATTACTTCCCCGATCAGGTCGAAATCACGCACGCCACCGGCTTTGAGGTGGAATATCACAACAGCTATAAAGTCGTCACGGTCACGCGCCCCTGGCTGGGAGCGACAGAGGCCGATGCCTTCCAATATGTGCTGGTGCAGTGTGGGACGCCTGTGCCCGAAGGCTATGATGACGCGCAAATCATCGAACTGCCCGTTAATACCGTCATCAGCATGTCCACGACCCATCTGCCCCATTTGACGGCGCTCGGTGTGCTGGATCGTGTCATCGGGTTGGATAGTTTCCTCTATGTCAACACACCGCAGGTACGCGACCTCATCAATGGCGGTGGACTCGTGGAAGTCGGCAGCGGGTCGGCGGTCAATGTTGAACTGGTATTAGACAGTAATCCCGATGTGGTGATGGGGTATGGCACGGGTGTGCCCGATTGGGACGCGCATCCCATTCTATTAGAAGCGGGAATCCCGGTTGCCATGAATTCTGAACATGCCGAAGTCACACCGTTAGGGCGCGCGGAATGGATTAAATTCACGGCGCTGTTCTTCAATGTCGAAGCCGCCGCCAACGCCGTATTCGACACGATTGTGACTGAATACGAATCCGCCGCGGCGCTGGTCCGCGCTATTCCCGCCGACGAACGCCCATCTGTCCTCATCAACAGTTTCTCGCCCTTCGATGAAGCCTGGACGATTCCCGGCGCAGAGACCTATGTCGGGCAGTTGTTCAACGATGCCGGTGCGCGCCTTGTGCTGGGCGAAACCGCGCCGGACATCAGTGTGCAATATGATTTTGAGACAGTTTACGACGCTGGATTAGACGCCGATTACTGGTTCGCGATTCAATTTGGTATCAACACGATTGACGATCTCATCGCGCAGGACGAACGTTACGCCGACTTCGCCGCCGTCCAAAATGGCAGAGTCTATAACGACAACGCGCGCGTGAATGAAAACGGCGGCAATGACTGGTACGAAAATGGCGTGACCAATCCACACGTTCTTCTGCGCGACATCATCCATATTCTGTATCCCGACCTGCTGCCCGATCATGAACTGGTTTTCTATCATCCACTGGTGACGGCAGGGGAGTGATTAACGGGATTTCTGCTTAACTCATAGATAATCGGAGGGACACAGGACTGCTGTGTCCGCCAAAAAACAGGTAATTGTATGTCCGAAACAACAATCAACCCAGCTCTCGCAGCGTCCGAACCCGCGACCAAATCCCAACCCCTGCCCGGTTTGAGTATTCGGCGTGGCTTATTGGCGCTGCTGGTGGTTGTGTTGATTGGGCTGTTCCTCGTCAGCCTTGCGCTTGGCTCGGTGAATATCCCGCTGGATCAAGTGGTGACGATTCTGCTTGGTGGAGAAGGCGAGCGCGCTACCTGGACAAATATCGTCTTTCGCTTCCGTCTGCCCAAAGCCACCACAGCGATCCTGGCGGGCGCGGCCTTGAGTGTCGCCGGATTAATGATGCAAACCTTCTTCCGCAATCCGCTGGCGAGTCCCTTCATTTTAGGGATTAGCTCCGGCGCGAGTCTGGGCGTGGCGCTCATCGTCATGGCAGGGGGCACAGCCGGCGCGACACTCATCGCTGGCATCGGTCTGGGTGGCGATGTATTGCTGGCGACGGCGGCGGGCATAGGGGCAGGATTGACCATGCTGCTGGTGCTGCTGGTGTCGCATCGCGTTCGCAGCACCATGACGCTGCTGGTACTCGGCGTGTTATTTGGCTATTTCACCGGGTCACTCGTCAGTTTGCTGATTCACTTCAGCGTCGCCGAACGGGTGCAGGCCTATCTCAACTGGACATTTGGCAGTTTTGGCGGCGTCACCTGGAGTCAGATGCCGATTCTCGTCGGGATGGTCGCTGTTGGCCTGTTGATGAGCCTGATACTGGCGAAACCACTCAATGCGCTGCTGTTGGGCGAAGGCTATGCCCGCACAATGGGCGTCAATGTCACATCTGCGCGCGTGGGCATTATCGTCGCCACGGCATTATTGGCGGGCGCGGTCACAGCATTTTGTGGCCCCATCGGGTTTATCGGTGTGGCAGTCCCGCACCTGTGCCGCAGCCTGTTCAGCACATCCAATCACCGCGTCCTCGTGCCCGCGACCATCCTCATGGGTGGAATCGTCGCGCTGGTCGCTGCGCTTATTGCGGAATTACCGGGCAGCAATGCGATTTTGCCATTGAATGCCGTCACTGCCGTACTCGGTGCGCCAGTCGTGATTGCCGTCATCCTCCGCCAGCGTAATTTACACAGGTCATTTGGCGAATCATGAAACCCAAACGCACCATCACCCTCGAAACACATCATCTGGACATTGGTTATGGCGGGTCACATCGTCCCGTCGCTGTTGATCTGAATCTGCGGCTGCGCGCGGGCGAACTGGTGTGTTTGATTGGCCCCAACGGAGTCGGTAAATCGACCCTCATGCGGACACTCGCCGCGCTGCAAAAACCGCTTGCCGGACAGGTCATCCTCGCCGGGCGTGACCTTCTAGCGCTGAAAGCGGACGCACTGGCCCAGCAGTTGAGCATCGTGCTCACAGACCGCATCGACCCCGGCTTGCTCACCGGTTATGGGCTGGCTGCATTGGGGCGGCATCCCTATACCGATTGGACGGGCACACTCACAGCGCATGATGAAAATGTGATTCGCTGGGCAGTGGAATCGGTTGGTGCGGCGCATCTCGCTGAACGACAGGTCGCCCACTTGAGCGATGGCGAACGCCAGAAATTTTTGATTGCGCGGGCACTGGCACAAGAACCTGCCGTCATGCTGCTGGACGAACCGACAGCTTACCTCGATTTGCCGCGTCGGGTCGAAATTATGCGGGTATTGCGCCGTATCGCCCATGATACCGGGCGCGCCGTGCTGCTCTCGACCCACGACCTTGACCTCGCCCTCCGTACTGCTGACCAAATCTGGTTGATGGGGCAGGGCGGGGTTATTCAAACCGGCGCGCCCGAAGACCTCGTATTGGGCGGGACATTTGAAACCGTGTTTTCCAGCGAAGGCGTGCAATTTGACCCATTTACGGGGTCGTTCAATGTCAATGCTGCCGGAGGCGAGGGCGTGCTGCTGGTGGGCGATGGATTACCCGCAATCTGGACGCGGCGGGCGCTCGAACGGGCGGGATTTTACATCGTCAGCAGCGGCGCGCGCCGGGTGGCACAGGTCACGATCTATAATGAAGACCATACCCCACACTGGCAGGTGACTCGTGACGGCGCAACCCTGCCCTGCGATTCACTGGATGCGCTCATCAAAACACTGTCGCAGATGGCGCAGCAGCCCCAGGCAGATTAACCCTCATCCGCCAGGATAGCCTGCACAACCGTTTCAAAGTCCTGTGCTTTGCCCTGTTCCAGCGCAGCAGTGAATGCCGCTTCGCCAAGCTGCTGTTCAAGGGCAGGCTTGAGCCAGTTTTCCCACAACGTGACCGACTCAGAAAGGGTCGCCGGGTGGTGAATCACCAATCCCGATAGTTGCGCGCTGCGTTGGGTCTGTTCGGTCAACATGAATGCCCACGCGAAGCCAACCAGCACTTCGAGCGCATAGGGCAGCGTGCCGATGTCCCACGCATAACGCAGCGCCCGGTAGAGGTGCAGGCGCGCCGCATCAACCTGATCTAATTTCAGAAAGACGAACGCCAGGTCGCATAAACTGCCGATTTGGGTGTGCTGGTCACCAATCTCGCCGCTCATGGTGATGCTTTGCTGGAAATAGTGCTGCGCGGTGGCATAATCGGCATTGGAATCTGCCAGCCGTCCGAGATTGTGCAGCGAACTGGTCAAACCCCGCCGGTTGCCGATTTCGCGGCTGATGGCGATGCTCTCTTCATAATACGTCCGCGCCGCTTCATAACCGGATGTGCGCGCGGCGATGATGCCCAGATTGTTCAAACAGTCGGAAATGCCTTTCTGGAGACCAAGCGCCCGCATGATGGCGAGATTTTCTGTAAAGTAGGTGTTTGCCGCGTCGTTGTCGCCCTGTATCGCCTGTACAATGCCCAGCCCACGCAGTGCCAGCGCACTGTTCTGTTGATGACCGAGTTCGCGCGCCAGCGCCAACCCTTCCTCAAAATGGGACTGCGCCACTTCAAATTTGCCCTGCCGCCACGCAATGTCGCCAATGCCAAACAATGCCGTCATTAAACCCGGTTTATCGTCTTGGTTGCGCGCGAGCGATAGGCTTTCCTCAAAATGCGACAGGGCAGGCGGATAGTCACTCAGCCCGTTGTACGCATTGCCAATCAAATTCAACAAGCGAATCCGTGTAATTGCGTCATCGTCAGGAATCAATGCCCGCACCTGCTCGCCCAATGTCACCGCCTGGTGGAAGTTGCTCATCACTGTCAGTTCTTCGATAGCGACACACGTATAGTTGACCGCTTTTTGCGCGTCTCCGGCTTCGTACCAGTGCGCTGCGAGCTGTGCCGCATAATCCGCATCATTCGCGTACAGGTTTTCCATTGCGCTGGCGACCAGACGGTGCAGGGGAGGGCGTTCGTCAGCGGTCAGGTCGGTCAGGATGGTCTCGCGCAGTTTGTCATGAGCGAAGCGCCACTGCTGTTCGATAACCTCCAGCACGGCAGCATCGGCACAGGCATTCAACCAGCGGTCATAAGCCGTTTCCTGCGCCAATTGCTGCATAACTGCCGTATCTATCTGCCGTCCTATAATCGCCGCTTGCTTGAGCATAGGCTGCGCCCAGTCGGGGACGCGCGCCAGCCGCCGTCGAATGACATCCATCACACCGCCCGCGAACACAGTTTCGGGCAGCGTCGCTCTGCCGATGTTGATAAGTCGTCCGGCATCCTCCGCCAGTGTTTTGACCACCTCGATCATAAAAAATACATTGCCTTCCGTCTCGCGTTTGAGCAGGTCGATCACCTGTGGCTGCGCGCCGACATCACCGAGCATCGCCCGACTCAAATCCGATATTTGCGCGTCGGTCAGGCGTTGCAGGCTGATATGCTGCATCGTGGGCAGGTCGCTGGTCAATTCAGGCCGTTCGTCGATGCGATAATTGCCGATGATGAGCCAGGTATGGTCTTTGACAAAATTCAACAAATGCTTGAGGATGACCAGACTCTCGTCCGTCCACTGCAAATCCTCTAGCAGCACGACGATAGGTTGAGCCTGCCGGCGCATGATGTCGGCAATGCTGAACATGAGACGCTGCTGCCCGATTTCGCCTTCGAGCGCGGGCGCATCGGGTACATCCCGACCAATCAATTCGCCAATATGGGGCACAATTTCTTTCAAGACACCCGCTTCCAGGTCGCTCAATTCCACATCCAGAATCAGATGCGGCATAATATCGCGCCACAATTGATAGGATAGGCCGCCAAAATCCACACCCTGTCCGCGCACGACTGCCGCACCGCCAACCAGCGCCCGAATACGCAGTTCGTCCAATAGACGCGATTTGCCCGCGCCACTTTCACCACCCACCAACCACGCCGACCCTTCGCCCCGAATCGCGGTTAAGAGGGCGTCCTGTAACTGTGCGAGTTCGGCATCGCGTCCGACAAATGGGGCGGTCTGTAGATAGCTCTCGCGGATTTCATGGGTTTCTTCTGGCAGGGGATAATCTGTCGCATCACACAACGCCGTGATGAGCGACATGGCATTGTCATAGCGTTCGTGGGGGTCCGGCAGCAGCAGCCGCGCCAGCACCCCTTCTAATAGATGATTCTTGAGTGCCGATAAATCCGGCGCTGCGGTCAAGCGAGCTTGCAGGTCTAGGGGGTCATAGGGCAGGCGACCTTTGAGCAGTTCAAACGCCATAATGCCCACCGCATACAAATCAGACTGCACGAAGGCCGTACCATGACGCAGCACTTCGGGGGCCATATACGCGAGTGTGCCCGCGACACCTGTCCCCGCTGTGCTCATAATCGCCAGCCCAAAATCGAGGACTTTCACCTGCCCATCAACCACCAGCACATTGCTCGGTTTTAAATCGCGATGCAGAATGCCGCGCCGGTGCAGATAATCCAGCGCCAGCAGCACATCAATCAGCATCCGTATCTGTTCGGGGAAGGGGCGCTGACGTGCCGCCTCGACGAATGACTTTGCATTATCCAGCAGCGACATGGTGATGAAAGGGACATCGTGATTGTCGAAGCCATAATCCAGCACGCCGATGATATGCGGATGCCGCAGTCCCGCCAGCGTGCGAAATTCATTCGCCAGCGCGACCAGTTCATCCTGGTAGGGGGAGCGCGTGCTGCCGGACAGCGTTTCTGGTGAAATCTCAACCCGCTTCAACGCCACATACTGCCGCGAGAGCCTGTCCCACGCCCGATAGACTGTCCCCATCGCACCTGCGCCTAATTTGTCCTGTATGTCATAGCGCGCGACCATCGGTATCCCCAGTTATCACTATCATCCGGCAGGTTATCTACTCCATTATGCGCCAAAAACCGCTTTCAGCCACCACATTATGGAAAACGATATATCTTGTTGAGTCCTGTGGATAAGTCCCAGTAATTAACTCCCCGTGCAATGCCACTTATTGATCCACCCCATAATCATCCCAATTGCGTTTACAAATGTTCGCCAGACTTTCGCTTGTCCATCTCAATTGCTCACGCAAAATGTGCCGGGTTGAAGCATATTGAGCTATTGATGAATAGGCTCATCGGGGTCAGCAAAGTCTCTAGCCTGACTGATGCTGAGAACCTGACCCATTCAGGAAAACATACACACGTAACCGTTGCGATTGTTGCGCCACCCGTTACAACATCTGACACACGAGTCAATATCGCCAAAGCGTGCCTATCGCTATCCCGATGTGACGGTCTTCTGCGGCGAACCGACCTGTGTGCAGGAACGTACTGATACCATCGTCAATCGGATCGTGCTGGTGGAGGTGTTATCGCCCGGTACGGCATTGATGGATCGCAATGAGCAATTGATGGAATATACCCAAATCGACACGCTGGACACCTATCTGCTGGTGGCACAGGATGGGGCTGGAATTGAGCGGTATATGCGCCACGAAAGGGGTCAGTGGCGCTATCCACGGGTCAGCGGGTTAGATGCTGATATTGCGCTGCCATCTATAGATTGCACACCGGCATTAGCGAAGGTCTATCAAAAAGTGAGCTTTGACGAGCCAGACAGTAAAGCGGATTCATCCAGTGCTTGATGACTACTGGCGATAGTCACTACTGACGATAGTCATTCAGCGGTAAGATGACGCGGAAGGTGCTGCCATGCCCCGGCTCACTTTCGACCTCAATGTTGCCATTGTGGAGTTCAATCACTTTCCTGACAATCGCTAACCCCAAACCGGTCCCGCCCGAATCAACCGAACGCGCATCACTCGCGCGATAGAATCGCTCAAAAATACGGTCAATATCATTGGGCGCTATACCAATGCCCGAATCAATCACTTCAATCGCGATTGTATCCCGCCGCATTTGGGTGCAGATAGTGATGCTGCCGCCCGCGGGTGTATAGTGAATGGCATTTTCGACCAGATTGATAAGGGCGCGATAGAGTTCGGATTCGACAGCGAGTAGAGATGGGTTATTTGATAGATAATCAGTGGTGAGTTGAATATTTTTTTCGGCGATTAATGTTTGCAGTTCGCTAATGACCTCATCGAGCACGAGTCCAATCTTGACCGGTTGGAAGACCACATCGAAACCCGTATCCAGGCGCGACATGGTGAGCATGTCGTCGATAATGCGGCGCAGATGCAGCACCTGCTTTTCGAGCGCATCCAGATGATAGGTGCGCCGATCCGCGTCGGGATTGGTGCGAATCAATTGGGCTTTGGTCAGGATGATGCTTAACGGCGTTTTGAGGTCATGAGACGCATCGCCGATAAATTCACGCAGCAGGTTGACCCGTTCCCGGGCAATGGCGACTTCTAACTTGCGGACTTCCGCCTGCTTGAGTTCGGTCACGTCCAGCGCAAAACCAATGGCGCCAGTGCCTCGCTGGACATCAAACGCCAGATGGATGAGATAATAGCGATGGGGATCCTCCGCCGCGAATGCCGACTCGAACTCGGCTTCAAAAAATACCGTGTCGCCCGCCAGCGCCTGTTCCACATAATGGCGATACGCCTCCAACCATGGGTAAAGATTCATCACCGGCATTCTATCGAGAGAATTATCGCGCCGTGACTGAAACGCATCGCCATGCACCTCGGTCATGCTACCATGGGCGTCAATACGGAAGGACAGCGCCGGCATGTGCTGGAGGATGGCTTTCATGCGGTCACTATACATTGCGAGTTCGGCGGCAGCGCGCTTGCGTTCGCTCAAATCACGCACTGCCGCGACCCGTAAGAGGCGTCCATCGGCCTGCGTGATTGACATCGCATTAATTTCGATGGCAAATAATTCGCCGCTTTTGCGGATTGAAGTCACTTCGTAAAGGGAGCGCGCTTCGTTTTGGACGTGCTGGATAACGGTTTGTCGATCATCGGGAACGACAAACTGCGAAATCGGTTTACCGACGATTTCTTCGCGTGTATAGCCGTACATTTCAATCATGGCCGGATTGACATCCAGCCACACTTCACCATCATGCACACCGATTCCGTCTGAAATCGTCTCGAACAACTGCCGATAACGGGTTTCACTGGTACGCAGCAGGTCGTCCGCCTGTTTACGACTGCATAAATTGCCCAGTATCGACCCGTATAGCGTGAGCAGTTCGAGTTCGTAGCTGGCGAGCGGTTTATTGGGGTGCAGGTTTTCAACCGTGAGATACCCCAGGACGGTGTTGCCATCCCATATCGCTGCGAAAACGCGCCAGCCTTTGCCGATAACCTCGTCTTTAACGGTGTAGAGATTCACATCCTTTTCGACGACGATAGGGTGCTGCCCCTTATGAATAGCTGCGACGACCTTGTCTTGCTCGATACTGTGGCATTGATTCTGAATGGGATAAATGCTGCCAGATGCCTCGCCACCAAAAACGCCATAGACTTCGCTGGTTACATGATTGAAAAAATACAGGCTAACCCGTGCAAGATTAAGACGACTGAGCGCAAATTCGACAGCCAGCCGACACAAATCGTCGAGCGTATCCGCGCGCGACAGTTCCAGACCCATTTCGTGCAGCGTTTTCAACTGTTTCTGGAAATCGCGGGCGGTGGCTTCGCTTTGTTGGAGGAGGCGTTCGTGATTTTTGCGGGTGGTGACATTCGTATTGAGGACGAGAATTTCGCCGGGCCGATTTTCGGGTGTGAAGGTAATGGCTGTGACGCGCGTTTCGACCCATTCCCAGAGACCCCTGACACCACGCAAACGAAACTCGATACTGTGGGTTTCGCCACGTCGTAATGTCGAAAGATTGTTCCAGTAAGTTTGCACCCGGCGTCTATCATCGGGATGCGTATGCTGGTTGACAAAATTGGCGTCTTGCAGTGCGCTAGAGTCATATCCCATAAATGTCTTTTCGACAGTCAAGACAGACTGTTGACTCTGTAAATTGTAGACATACACAAAATCAGGCGAGGCCGTGAGGATGCTATTGAGATATTGATTGCTGGTTTTCTGTGTTTTTTCGTTTTGTTTGCGTGTGGTCACATCCGCCATCACGCCCGTATAGCCCGTGATTTGGCCTGTGGCATCGCGCTCAACCGTGGTTGTGGCGTCTATCCACAAATAAGCCCCATTGGGACGGATGATGCGATATTCATAGTGGGTTTGATTGGCATCAAGTTGTTGTCGATATTCGTGTTCGATGCGCGCGCGGTCATCGGGATGAATGGTTTCCAACCACTTCAGGCCGATCACGTCCTCCGCCGGACGCGCTACCATATCGAGATAACCTTGATTGACATAAAAACACTGTCCAGCGGCATCAGTCTGAAAAACGCCGACGGGCAGCATATCCATAATGTTGTCGAATCGCCGCTGCGTGGCCTGGCCTCGTTGGGTATCGGTGCGCGATGTGCCCAGCGTCTGATTGTAGAGATGCTGGATAGTGGCAATCAACATAATCGTGAAGCCAAAAATAAGCCAGACTTCGATATTGTTTATGGGTTGGATCAGCAGCAGCTGGGGGACGAACACATTCAGACTACCCACTGTGAGGATACACCACACCGCGACCCCCAGACCAAATCGGGTGCCGAACAACATCCCGGCAATGATGATGGTGATGAGGTAGGTATAGATTTCCAGGATGTAGAGTCCGCTGAAGGTGACAAACAGGGTTTGGATGCACCACGCCCCAAAAATGAAGAGCATCGCTGCCAGCAGGACACGCTCACGGCGCAGCAGGTGTAGCGTGATGACATTGATGACCAGAAAAATCACGGCCAGTATAATTCGTGTTCCGACAGTTTGCCCGATAACGAGCGCGGCGAGCATATAGATAATCACAACGGGGATGATATAGTGAATGAAACGTTGGAGCAGGGTGGCAGTGTGAGCAGCATCATCTAGTGTCAGGGGGCCAGGGAAGAATTGCTTTATCGTTTGCATAGCACACAGCCGAACATTATTTATCTTCTATAAGACGCAACATCACGACACCATGAATGCGCCATCTTGTAATGTATAGTCATGTTCTAAATTATAAAACGTAATCGGGCACTGTGTTGTTGAGAATTCGGGTTTACAAAGCGTCACAGCGTAAATTTTTCAGCGATTAACGCCCCAGTTGGCCTTGAATCGCGAAAATGACGAGTAAACCGATGGCCCACACCGCATAACCAGCGGCGATTGTCGGCACAAGGCCATACCCCGCGCGCGACATCTGCCATGCAACCACCATGAAAAAGAGCGACGGAATAATATTGATAAACAACGCTTCGGTGAATTCCGTGAGGGCTTGCTGGGCATCCTCACGTCCAGCGACCAATATCCACATCCCCAACGGCACGTTGATGGGCATAACGGCGACAATGGCGGCGAAACGCGGCGAAAGTTCGCGCAGGATGGCGATGGCGATGATGATGAAGATTGAGGCGATGACCGGAAGCACTTTTGCCCAGTGAATAATCATAGTGTTTATCCGCGCTGCTGTGTGTAGAGGCGGTGATTAGGGTTTCCATAACGATGATAACACCCATGGCGCAATGCAGATAAGGCCATTAAACTGTGGTCAGCGCCGGCGGCCTAAATCCCGTATAATCGGGCTATGTCACATGAAGCATTGCGTGCCCAACTACGCGCGATGGCAGAACATCCACAAGGGCTTGAAACCCTCACCACGGCGCTTCACCATCCCGCAACTGAATATACCACTATCGACCACCGCGAATGTCATCGGGAATTCATCTCGGCTGCGATGCGTTCGGCTTCACGGGTGAGTTGAACAGCAAAATCGAGGGTCATTTTTTCCATGCCCACTTCAGAATAGGGGATTGTGCCGACCTATTGCTGCTGCCATTGTAGCGGATATTGTCGATTCGCGGCGATGATGCAGCGGTGAGCGCGTTAACGTGATTGTGTGGCAAACAGGCGTTGAATGATGAGCGGAATATGAGAGAGCGCCGCATCCTGTCATTTTAAACCCTTCGTGTGCGACGTATAGATAGAACGACAAGCCAAGCCGTCATCCAACAGTTGAAGTATAAGGAGATTCACATGAACGCCGATAAAAGCACCACCAGAAAAGCGAAGGGGTTCACCGAAGAGGAGCGCGCCGCCATGAAAGAACGCGCTCAGGAGCTGAAGGCGGAAGCAGGACGCGGCTCGAAGAAGAAAAAGGCCGATGGAGAAGCCGACGTTCTGGCGAAGATTGCCGAGATGCCAGAACCAGACCGCAGTATGGCCCAACGACTCCATGCCCTCATCAAAGCCAATGCGCCAGACCTCGCGCCCAAAACATGGTACGGGATGCCCGCCTATGCCAGAGATGGCAAGGTCGTCTGCTTCTTCCAGAGCGCACAGAAGTTCAATTCACGCTATGCGACACTCGGTTTCAGCGATACCGCGAACCTCGACGATGGCGCACTGTGGCCTACTGCCTTCGCGCTGACGGAGTTGACCGCCGCCGCAGAGGAAACGATCATCGCGCTCGTGAAAAAAGCGGTGCGCTGAGGGGTGATCGCACCATGCGCGACACTCCAGTTGGGGCGAAAACAGGCTCTATCCTTAGCACGACCTTATACCAATCATGAGCCTGAACGTCAGGTTTGCGACGGTGGGCTTCCAAGTCCACTGTCGGATTGATTTTGCTGAGTCACGTCTCATGTAAACCTGATTGGGATTACGCTGGAACGCTGCCCGTGCCACCAGCGGCTTAAAAGGTTGAACGATGCTGTTGGCGAACTCATTTTCCACAACCGCTACAGCTATGCTCACGGCAATCCAGCCAACATTGTAGACCCCAGTGGCATGATTGGGGAAAGACCGTG
>CAZTLI010000014.1:10353-27469 GCA_964614375.1 uncultured Anaerolineaceae bacterium | reverse complement strand
TGCGTATTTTGACGGTCTTTTCGGTCATTATGCTGCCGCTCACCTTAATATCCAGCATCTACGGGATGAATGTAGGTTTACCATTTCAAGAACATCCCGCAGCTTTTATAATCGTGTCGGTTTTTATGGTTCTGCTTGTTGTCATCATGTTCGCATATTTCCGTAGACGCAATTGGTTATGAAAAATTCGTCGCTGCCACCCGCACAATATATTGATACGAAGGACAGACTCCTCCGGTTAGCCGAGCAGCTAGCGGAGGAGTCTTTAATAGCGATTGATACTGAGTCGAATAGTCTCTATGCCTATCGCGAGCGGGTGTGTCTCATCCAAATCTCGACTCGGGCCAATGATTATATCGTTGACCCGCTGGCAATCAAGAATATTCAGCCGATAGGCGATTTGCTGGCAAATCCTAATATCGAGAAGGTGTTTCATGCCGCGGAATATGATCTGGTGTGTTTGAAGCGCGATTACGGCTTCGAGATGGTCAATCTATTCGATACGATGGTGGCTGCCCGGATTATTGGTTTGGAACAAGTCGGCCTGGGCAATTTACTAAACGACTTTTTAGGGGTCAAGAGTGACAAACGTCACCAACGGGACAATTGGGGCAAACGTCCACTGCTCCAATCGAGCCTGATATATGCCCAAAAAGATACCCACTATTTACCACAGCTGCGTGACATTTTGCAGACACAGTTGATTGAGTACCAGCGACTTGAGGAAGCGTCCGAAATATTCGCGGAGATATGTGATGTAGGCGACAGTGAACCCAGAACCTTTGACCCCGACGGTTTCTGGCGTCTGGGTATTCCCAATAACCTTAATCGGCGGCAACTCGCCATTTTGCGCGAATTGTATCTGATGCGCGAAAGTATCGCCGAAAAGCGTGATGTACCCACGTTTAAGGTGCTGTCGAACCGCGTTCTGATTGCCCTTGCGGAAGCCGAACCGCGACGAATTGACGAGCTGCGCCATATTCATGGTCTCTCCCCCTCGCTAATTCGACGTTATGACAGACGGATTATTCAAGCCGTCGAGGCCGGACGGGACCGCCGTTTACCCGATCCACCAACACCTGATTTGCCACCCGACCCGGAAGTCGCGGAACGCTACACAATCCTGCAAAATTGGCGCAAAGAACGGGCCATCGCACGCGGGGTCGGCGCCGATGTGATTATGTCACGGCAAGCATTGTGGGCACTGGCACAAAAAGTCCCGACGGATGTTGAACAACTCCAGACAATTAGCGGGATTGGCCCCTGGCGCCTGCGGACGTATGGCGAAGAATTGCTCGACATTTTGACGCGCAGCAATGGTAATGGGCGTAATTTTTGATCCTTTACTAAGGATGACTGATGAAAATCACTTTTTATGGTGCAGCACGGACTGTTACCGGGTCGCAGCATCTGGTTGAAGTCAATAACACACGTATTTTGCTGGATTGTGGCTTATATCAGGGTAGACGTGAGGAATCCAGAGCGCGTAATCGTCAGTTGCCGTTTGATGCGGCATCTGTAGACATCCTGATTTTGTCTCATGCCCATATCGACCATTCGGGTAACATCCCAAATCTGGTGAAGACTGGCTTTCGCGGCGATATAGTCTGTACACACGCCACACGCGCATTGTGCTCAACGATGTTATTGGACAGTGGGCACATCCAGGAACGCGATGCCGAGTTTGTCAACAAAATCAATCGTAAGCGCGGCAAACCCGCAGATGTCGTCCCGATCTACACCCAGCAAGATGCGGTTGAGAGTCTCGATTACTTTATTTCACAGCCCTATCATCGCGCGCGTGAGATTATGCCCGGTGTGACGCTGACATTTATAGACGCAGGTCACATGCTGGGCAGCGCGATCACGCTTCTTGAGATTGAAGACCGTGATGCTAAACAGGATGTGCGATTGGTGTTTAGCGGGGATTTGGGTCGCAAAGGCATTCCGATTATCCGTGACCCGGAATTTGTCGCCTCTGCCGATGTGCTGATACTGGAAAGTACCTATGGTGATAGGCTGCATCCGCCATACCCTGATGCTGAAAAAGAGTTAGAACGCATCGTCAACGAGACGTATCGGGCGGGCGGTTCGTTGATTATTCCGGCATTTGCAGTGGGCCGCGCGCAGCAGTTGGTATATACGCTGCATCAATTGTCCGACAGGGGCGATATTCCACATCTGCCAATTTATGTTGATAGTCCGTTGGCGGTGAATGCCACCGCTATCTTCCGCTTACATCCTGAAGTTTATGACGATGAAATTCGCGCCTTCATGCTGGATGATGCCCATCGTGACCCGTTTGGTTTTGATGACCTGACATATATTCGCAAAGTCGAAGACAGTAAACAACTGAATTTTATGAAAGACCCCGCCATCATTATCAGCGCCAGCGGCATGATGGAGCATGGTCGCGTCTTACATCATCTTAAAAATCGCATCACTGACCATCGGACGACGATATTGGTCGTGGGCTGGCAAGCGCCGGATACATTGGGTCGCCGTATCGTCGAGGGGCAGAAGACTGTCCGTATCTTCGGTGAGGAATACGACAATAATGCCCATCTGGAAGTGCTCAACGGTTTCAGTGGTCACGCAGACCGGGACGAACTGGTGGCGTGGGTTGGGGCAATGAACCAGAAGCCGCGCCAGACGTTTCTTGTGCATGGTGAAGAAGTTTCGGCAGTAGCGCTTGCAGCAACCTTGCATGACCAGTTTAATATGCAGGTCACTGTCCCGGAATTTAGACAATCGTTTGAGGTATAACGGATGCAAAATAACCCATTTGCCGAAGAGTGGCGTCGCTGTCTGCGTGAACACTATAAGTACATCATTCACACGCAAGACACCGTAACCGAAAAATCGCTGGTGATTGTCATGCAGCAGGTGGGATTTAGCGAATCGGAACTTGCCGAATTGCGGGTAGAGGCAACCATGCGCGCCGATGCAATGCCGGACGATTTTGTGCCCGATATGCAGGCCCTGGAGCGAGTGCGTGCCGAAGCCGCTGACTCGATACCTCCTGTGTCCGCTATGCCTGAAAGTGATGTTGTTATTGATGATGACGTGGATGAACAGGCCGATGAAGAGGAAACAGAGGAAACAATAGAAGATACTGAAGTTGAAGAAGATGAAAATGACGACGAGCCGCCCAATCAATTGCAAATGTTCTAGCGCAATTTCCCCGCCAGCCAATTCCCATCAGGCGGATACTCATGGTATTTACACCCGAAGATGAACAATGGATGCGCCTCGCACTTGATGAGGCGAATAAAGCCCGCGCCCATGCAGACGTGCCGATTGGGGCAGTGGTTGTCCAAAACGGTCAGGTGATTGGTCGTGGGCACAATCGGCGCGAAGTCGATAACGACCCGACTGCACATGCCGAAATCATCGCCATACGTCAGGCGGCGGCGGTCATTGGTCATTGGCGACTGGAAGGCTGCACCCTGTATTGCACCCTCGAACCATGTTCTATGTGTGCCGGAGCGATGGTTTTAGCCCGTCTGCCACGATTGGTTTATGCGACCATTGACCCCAAAGCGGGCGCTAGCGGCAGTATCACCGACATTACTCGCCATCCGCTGCTAAATCACCAGGTGGAAGTTCATCAGGGCCTGTTGGCAGACGAAGCCGCCGAGCAAATTCGCGCTTTTTTCCGCAAACTACGTGATGAAGGGCAAAAATAGCGACGCTATATTTGCCGCCTCACATCCGCTGCAACACGCATCGCGCCGAGTGTGACGCCCGCAGTTGACTGCCCCGGAAATATCGAGTCGCCAACCAAACGGATATTGGTAATGCCTGTCTGTGGGCCACGCGCCCCCAGCAATGATGTTTGTGGGACGCCCCCAACTACTCCACGATGGCGTAGTGTATAAAATTGATAGGTCACCGGTGTGCCGGGTAGCATGAGGCGAATGGCTGACCGAAAGCCGGGGATTGCGCGTTCAATGTTGTTCAGTATGCGTTCGCTGTATTGTTGTTTGCGGATTTCGTAGGCATCTCTGTCCTGCTCTAGTAAATCCCACCATACCTGCATATCCGTATGGGTCGTTACCGTCACAGCACGATGACCTGCTGGCGCGCGGGTCTTGTCCCACGTTGGCGATAATGAGACGAAGACACTTATCCCTTCACCAAGAGGACTATCCATGTCGGCAATGATTTGATGATGATCAGCTAGTCCAGTCGGCAGGTCGGGCGCATCCACACCTAAATGCAAGACAAATGCGCCCCATCCCGGTTGGCGCTTCAGTATTTCTCGCCGCAACTTATGCGGACTGTGCTCACCTAGCAGGGCATTCAATGACCAGGGGGTGAGATTGGTAACTACAAAATCACAGGCGATAAAATCTTCCTCTTTTGAATGCCGTCCCACACGATAGTAGACGCCAGTCGCCTTGCCATTTTCGATCCGAATCCGAGTCGCGCGATGGCGATAACGCAAATCACCGCCGAGTTCTGCGAATTTATTTGCCAGTGTTTCGGCAATTCCACCCATACCACCCTGTACGTGATAAACACCCTGTCGTGCTAAATCGAGAGCAGTCGCGCTGTAGATCGCATTGGCAGTGCGCGATGTGGTTTGGGCAGAAATTAATAGCTGCCCATCGATAAATCGAACAAAATTCGGATTGTGGTGGAGATTGTG
This sequence comes from uncultured Anaerolineaceae bacterium, assembly GCA_964614375.1. GTDB lineage: Bacteria > Chloroflexota > Anaerolineae > Aggregatilineales > Phototrophicaceae > CAZTLI01. The sequence continues at coordinate 22,815 of CAZTLI010000014.1, read as the reverse complement.
CTGCTTGAGCCAATCATATACATTGCGAAAAGCATACGGCAGCAGTTGCAGGTCGCGCGGGAAATTGGCGATGCCAACTTTGATGAGTTGTCTCAGCTCCGCCCAACTTTGTGGAGGCCACGGTAGGCCCTGTGCGGATAGTGACCAACCAATATCCGCCAGGGCTGTCTGTTCAGTCCAGAAAGGAATACTTTCCGGGAAAATCTCGTGGACAGCCTGCATGTCACGGCTTACAGGTATCGGGCAATTGGGCAAATGAACGAACCAGGCCGGGTCGCTAGAATGTACAGGCCAGTCTATGCCCAATTGTTGACCGAGCAAAGAATGCGGCCCATTGTGTTGAAATCCACCTGCGACTGTCGCGCCTGCATCGAAGCGATAGCCTTTGTGATAGAACGTGCCCGCGCAGCCACCGGGATAGGTATGCGCTTCGAGAATCGTGACGCGATAACCCGCTTGCGCTAGCAATGGTCCGGCACTCAGTCCAGCAATTCCCGCGCCGATAATCACGATGTGAGGGGTAGATAAGGGCATTGGACCTAACGCCCTACTACAGCCCGACGGGTGCGCCAATGGCGATACATGAACAATATCCGCAGTGGCAAACCATCAAAAAGCAACCGTGTTAGCAATCCCTTTAGACCGGGTTTATGCGATAGGGTAATCCGGTCTATGAGTTGTACGCCACCATCTACCACCTCAAATATGTGCTGGTGATACCACGATCCCATCGGCCCCTGTATTTGACGGTCAGCAAACGAGTAGCCGGTGTCCGATTCTTGAATAGGGCCGGGTTCATGGCGTGCAATCCAGCGCACAGGGATAAAGCCAAACCATAGCGTGAATTCTAATTCACCCGCCGTGAGCGAGGTGCGTTCATCGTGGTGCATTTGCATGAAGATAGGAAAGGGCGTCAATTTGCCGAATGCGCGCGGTTGTGCATGAAAGTCTATGACCTGCTGCAAAGAGGTGTTGAGTATCGTCTTTTTTTCGAAGAGCTTCTCTGCCATTCCTGTTTTCCTCTGTATTTATACAGTTTATGTACCCTTCTCATCAAATACTCATAATAAATGCTTCAAAAATTATTCAAAATATGTACAATTATTATACATCAGTTTGGCACGAATTGTATATGCAGTTTTCGCAATCGTGATCAAGGCGCTCATGCAAGGTGTCGTACCGCAAGACGAGTGAACTGATACGATGTGGCCTGTTCAGGTCGGGTGATTTCTCTACCGGGTCTGCGTACAGACAAGCTGGGATCGCAATCAATCAGATTACTAAAAAGAAGGTTAGTCAAAATGGCAAATCGCGAAATCATCGCAGAAAATCTGGTCAAACGCTACAACGGCAGTATATTGGCTGTCAATGACGTATCGTTCACGGTACAGGCGGGCGAGATATTCGGCTTTCTGGGGCCAAATGGCGCGGGTAAAAGCACGACCGTCGCCATGTTGACGACCCTGGCCGCGCCAACCGACGGGCGCGCGACGGTGGGTGGGTATGATGTGTGTCATGAAGCCGCTCAAGTTCGGCGTATCGCGGGCGTCGCATTACAAGAAATTGGTCTTGACCCATTGATGAAGTCAATGGAGCTTCTGACGATTCAGGCACAGCTATTTGGCGCATCGCGCCGTGAAGCCCAACAACGCGCCGAAGAACTGCTGCGTCTAGTCAAACTTAGCCAATTTACAGATCGCCCTGTAGGTAAGTACAGCGGCGGGATGCGTCGTCGCCTTGATTTGGCAATGGCATTGGCGCATCAACCGGAAATCCTGTTTCTGGATGAACCCACCACAGGTCTTGACCCTGCCAGTCGCCGGGATGTCTGGACAGAAGTGCGGCGGCTGAATCGTGACTACGGCATGACTATATTCCTCACAACCCAATATCTGGAAGAGGCGGATGAACTGGCAAACCGTATCGCGATCATTGATGGTGGCAAAATCGCCGCCGAAGGAACGCCTCAAGAATTGAAACAACTGCTTGGCGCGGAATCCATCAACCTGCACTTTAAAGATATACAAACTGCGGAACGTGCGACAGACGAAGTCACGGATATGGTCGAACGTGTGCAGCAGGATAGTCGAGTGCTGCGTTTGTATCTGCCGAATGCAGCCGAATCAGTCTCTGCCGTTGTCAATCGTCTGCAACAAGCCGACATCGAGCTGTTGTCATTGACATTGACGCAACCATCGCTGGACGATGTATTTTTACACGTCACCGGACAGCGTTTTGAATCCGAACAACCTGCACCTGCTGAAGTCGCATAGCCGATAGGAGATTTGATCATGACCACAATGCCAAAGACAATCACCCGGTCACATAGCTTGCAACAAAGGCGTGATTCAATGCCATTTTTGCTGCAAGTGACGACGATGACATGGCGTAACCTGATGACGATGTTACGGACGCCGGCGGCGGTCATTCCCACACTGGTGATCAGCGCGTTTTTCCTGTTCGTATATGAAGCATCCTTAGGCAATGCGGCTGGTTTTCTGCCGGGATTACGTGGCAACAGCTATCTGGGTTTCATTCTGCCCGTCTCTGTCGTGAGCGCGGCATTGAGCGGGGCAGGTATCGCCGGACAGAGCGTGGTTCGCGACATTGAGAATGGCTACTTCGACAAACTGCTTCTGACGCCGATTAGTCGGGCGGCGCTGCTGCTGGGGCCCATTATTGCAGGGGCGATTGTGCTGCTGTTCCAGACCGCCTTTGTCGTCATCATCGGGCTGTTCATGGGTTTAGAGCCTGCGACGGAATTCGGTGGTATTCTCGCTGTGCTGGGTATCGCGCTGCTGCTAGGGACGGGATTTGCCGGGTTCACGGTAGCAATTGCGCTGCGAACGGGCAATGCGGCGGCGACACAGGGCGCGAGTTTTCTGTTTTTCCCGCTGACGTTCCTGACGGCGACCTTCGTGCCCGTTAACCTGTTGAGTGGTTGGATTCGGACGGCGGCTGACTACAATCCAATTACGTATATTCTGGACGCGATGCGGAGTCTGCTGAACACGGGTTGGGAAGGCGACATTTTACTGCGCGGGTTGTTAGCGTGTGTTGCGTTGGGTGTGATTATGTTTGCCTTCGCGCTGGTGAGCCTGCGGGCACGCACCCGACGGCGTTAGGCGAATTTGTCCCGGACGGAATCAGGAGCCTGTCATTGTGGCAGGCTTTTTGATTTCAAGTATCAGCGAACCAATGGGTTAATCTGATTCAGTATTCGCACTAAATTAGCGATGCCGTCGTGTAATGTCACACCGAGAAATGTGCCCGGAACATCATTTGCGATTTCGGGTTGGAGCGAAAATATACGCCCGCCATAACAGATGATAGGTGTGCCGGATTGAGCGACCTGTGGCAGCCACTGAGGCCATTCAGCGAAGGCACGAACACTTTGCTCTAGCATGGCGACAATGATGACAATAGACGGATTCAACTCGCGCACAAAATTGGCGAGGTCTGCCAGCGGAACTGCCGGGCCAAGATAAACCACAGGCCAGCGCAATCGCCGCAGCAGCACACCGAGAATGAGCAAACTGCCTTCGTGCCATTCATCCGGCGCACCTGCCAGTACAACGGGTTTGACGGCGTATGGTGGCGGGCCGCTCCACAACCATGACATCAAATAGTGCCTTAGGCGATGGGTCGCGAAGTGTTCTGTGGCAACAGAAATCCGCCCTTCTAACCACGCATCGCCAACGGCTGTGAATGTCGGGCTGATTATTTCGAGCACAACCCGTTCCATTGGATAAATAGACAACGCTTCGGTAATGACCTGATCCACTGCTTCGACCTGATGTGCAAACAGCGCATTTATCAGGCGGTGCAGGAAGGTGTTGAGCGCGGAGTCTTGCGCTTCCTGAAGCTGGGGCATGAGCATCTGTGAGGCGGAATTGCCATCAGTCTCCAGCATTTCTAATGCCCGGATCGCTTGACTGATTTGCATCCCCTCTTCTACGCGCATCTTGACCCAGTGCAAACGCATCACTTCACGCTCAGAATACAGCCGATGTCCGCCGGATGTGCGCTCAGAATCCGGGAAGCCATAACGACGCTCCCAAACGCGCAAGGTCGCTTCCGGGATGTCTGTCAGGCGCGATACAGCACCGATGTTATAAATTGCTTCGTCATTTCCACCCCGTAGATTGCCCGGTTGATTCATGCGATACCTCACTGTCAGGCCAATAGGAACATTCTACCGCGTTTGGATCAAGTTGTCCAGATATTTTGGATAAAAATTGGTCAATATATTGACAAAATCAGGACAAAATGATATTATTTGTCCAACTTTATTAGACAATGTTCTGCTGGAATCCCCAATAAGTCGGCGATGAACCCGGCGGACATCAGGAGAATCCAAATGGATCAACAGGTTACTGCCCGTAAGACCAAATCTCCATTCTATAAGCCAGTTATTACGCCGGCGACCGTGCCCGTCTTATCACGCCCGATGGCGATAGCGGCACTTCAAGATCAAAAGTCCGTGACAATTGTTGAACAGTGTATCCACGAGATACTACTACAGATGGGTGAAAATCCAGAGCGTGATGGGCTTGAGCGAACACCGCAGCGTGTGGCGAAAATGTATGGAGAGTTGCTGGAAGGCTATCAGCAAGACCTGTATTCAATCGTCAATAATGCACTATTTGATGTGGTGTATGGCGATGATGAGATGGTGGTGGTGGCCGATATTGATTATCACTCTCTGTGTGAACATCATATGCTGCCGTTCGTGGGTAAAGTTCACGTAGCCTATATTCCGGGTAAACAGGTCATCGGGTTGAGCAAAATACCGCGTATTGTTGATATGTTTTCGCATCGCCTGCAAATTCAGGAACGACTAACCAACGAAATCGCAGATGCAATTACCGATGTGCTCGATCCACCCGGTGTAATGGTCGTTGTCGAAGGTGAACATAGTTGCGCCAGATTGCGTGGTGTCAAGAAACAGGGTGCGAACATGATTACAACCGCCAAACGAGGCGTATTCCGGGATAGCAAAGACCTGCGCGATCAATTCTACCGCATGATTGGTCGATAATCTCAGACATCCAGGTTGAAGTTTGGAAGCGTAGACAAAAAGGGTGAGCTGGTAAATCTCACCCTTTTGTATTTTCTGGCGCACGAAAGCGAATTATGCCTGTGCCCACTCACCCTGTGGCACTTTTTCGCCGGCACGAATTGCGACATTGAGGCGATTTTCAAATGGCGTCAGCGGGCAGCTGTACTTCTCGTTGTAGGCGCAGTATGGATTGTAGGCCTGATTAAAGTCAATGTGAAACAGATCATTACCGAGTGGTTCGGGGTCGATGTAGCGCCCTGCCCCATACGTTTCCTTGCCGAAATTTGCATCGACAAATGGGATGAAGAATCCGTGCGGCGTCTGATAGATGGTGAGACGCGCCTGTTCACTATCAACATCAAATGTAAATTCCCCATAACGCCGATACCAGCGTATATCACCTGTAGTCGTTTGAATCTCGATGTCCTCTTTTTGCTCAAACGGTGTGATTTTCACGGTCAGGTCGAGCGCTTCATTGGCCGGATAATAGGATAAACCATCAAACGAATCGCGTTTGTCTGCCGGGATGGGGGATTGATCGTGATATTTGAAGAAGTGGTCTTTCTGCTGGCGTGCAGCCAGAAAATGGTCAACCATGTTTGAACCTCCGTCTAGCGTCGTCCATTTTGCAGCGATGTAATCACCTGTTCTGGCCTGTCAAAAAAGGTTATCAGGTCATGATACCGCGCAGGCAAATAGGGATTACTCATAAAATCAGACAACGTGGCACGCCAAAACTTACCAAAACAGAGGATAGGTGCGACAGGAATCTCCTCTACACGCATCAATTCCCATACCAGCACCAATTCGTTAAGTGTGCCTAATCCACCGGGCATCACAATGTAACCATCAGCTTTTTGAACGAGGTGATTCAGGCGTTCGTTGAGCGTCGCGTATTTGACTTCTTCACGCACCCACTGATTTGCGGGGCGCGGACGAATGAGTTCGATTTGTTCACAGGTGACGCCAATGACGTGCCCGCCGGCTTCGGCAGCGCCGCGACTGGCAGCTTCCATAATGCCACCATACCCACCTGTCATGGTCGAATAGCCTGCTTGTGCCAATGCACGTCCGACAGTTTGCGCTGCTTGATAATGTTCGTGGTCGGGTTCAACGGTTGCACTGCCGTAGACCGCGATTATTTTTGCCATCATTTTCCCTATTCGCAAAGATAAAGAATCATAGCGCCGCAGCGAATGGGGTCAAGTGGAAATTTGTGCGAAAGGGGCCTTCTACCGCAAAATTGACCCTTGCAATGTTAGAACATAAATTCTATAATCTGCATCGTTCATTTACAAACAAAAAGTTAGCATTTCATCTGAAATTTGATGAATCCGCAACTTTTTGGGCTGATTTAGCGTCTATATCACATGAGCATAATCAAACACGTAGATTTGAGGATTGCGCTAATGACAGACAAAATTGTGGTTAACGAACAATTGGTCAAACGGATATTGTTAAAGCTGGAGGCGATTATCAAACAAGCCGACGGCGTATTGCAGGCAGATATGCTGCTCATCGGGATGTTGTTTAAACATTATGGACTATCTTTTCAGGATGAATGATCGAAAAACCACCTGTCGCCATGGATAGGTGGTTTGTTTTTGTGCGGAGAGGGTGGGATTCGAACCCACGGTACCCGAAACGAGTACACCTGTTTTCGAGACAGGCCCATTCAACCACTCTGGCACCTCTCCAATGGTTAAAAAGCCTCTGTATCTTACTGATGGACTGCCCAAAAAACAAGAGATGAATCGCATCACCGGTTGAATATCAGCACGATTGCGCCCACAAGTATAATTTTATGGCGGTGGGGTTTACGCATCACAGACTCTCCTACTGTTTAGGGGGAGTCGCGCCAAATAATCGCAGCACGCGCAATGCTTCAGTCCTATCACCCTCAATCGTATACAGACCATTTTTTATCGCGTCGTCCACCCGGATATGAACGGTGAAAATGCCAAATAACACATACGGATTAGCAAAATTCAAGATAAATGCCGGGTTGTCGCCAACGCCCTGTGCAGCGAAACCCCCATCCATCGCAGCCGCGATGTGCCAGTCACCGCCTGCCGGGCCTTCAATGTGAAAACTGAGAATCGCATTCACATCACCAGCGTATGCTTCCCAGTAGGCGTAACTGAATTGGCGCATGAAGCGGTCAATTTGACGATTGAGTAAATCTTCTGGGTAGTGTTCCCACAGGGGTGGAAGATTCAACGGACGTGTCATTTGAGCCGCGTGAATGACGCCAGCGTGCGATAACTGCCAGTCGATAAAATCTATGGTACGGGCAGGGCGATTATACGTGGTTAAATAGGTCGGCCTTTCCATCTGCTCACTTGTCAATGATTTGGCGATTGCTGCTGCTTCGTCGAGGGACTGGGCAAGCTGGCGGATGAGATTTTCAGGCGGGTTTTGTATCAGCCTCATGATTTCGGTTTCGTTCCACGACACCAAATCTTCTCGACGTGCCAGACCATTAACCGACAGCGATTCATCATCACGCGCACAGCGTGCCGCTTTATTAAAGAGATGGGAAATAGACACCAGATGCGCCAGTGTCTGGTGCAGGGTCCAATCTTTTTCGCGCGTGCCGGTTCGTGCTTCCCATGCAGAATCAGGAACACTGTGGAGATAGTCCAGCAAGATGGATATGAACGTGTTGAAGTCGCTGAGGACATTTGTGAGATATGGTTCGACCATGACCTGTTCCTTTGATTACGTAATGGTTGGGTGCATTTCAGGTTATTTGGCGCAATAAATATCGTAATTATTCCTGTTTCTCTCCTGTTTATCAGGAGATTCTGCACCTCCAATTTTCGTACAATCTACTGTTGCCGCTTTTGTGAAATGCACCGTTACTGTGTGCCACTTTAGCGCATTTCGTTCCAATCGGCATATAATGAATTACATTGAAGTGAGAAAAGGATAAACACAATGGATATTGGAGAACTGGTTAGAAGTATTCTTTCTGCGCCTCTGGTGTGTATTAGTTGGATTATCGTGGGCATTGTTGCGGGTGCGCTGGCACGCCGATTGATGCAATCGAAAGATGCGCCGCTGATTTCCGATTTTATATTGGGTATTCTGGGCGCAATTGTGGGTGGATTTATTGGCGGCTGGCTGGGGATTTATCGTGTCAGCGAGGGTGGTCTTACGCTGGTAGTGATTAATCTCGTTGTGGCAACGCTGGGCGCGGCACTGCTCATCTGGATTAGTCGGCTGTTCAAGGGCGGTGGTGGCAAACGCCGGAAACGCTGATAGCGGCATTCACGTCCCTGATGGGATTGATTATAATGCAGCGCGTATGGAACACAGGAGAAGAGTCGATGCCTGAACGTGCCCGTCGTTATTTGGTGGTCATCCTCGCGCTGTTGATTATCATCAGCCTACCTTCGTCCGCACAAGGTGAACCACCCCCCACGCCCGAACCCGACCCTGTATCGTTTGTAATCTGGTGGCCTGAACCGCTTGCGCCATTAGGGAACACTGAAATTGAAGATTATTTATTCAGTGTTTTCGACGGATTTGAAGCAGCCGAAAATGGTCAGGTGCGCGTCGAATTCCGCCGAAAAGCGGTCGATGCTGTAGGGGGTATTATGCCGACACTGCGGACGGGGAGCACGGTTGCACCGGGTGCATTGCCCGCTGTGACAATTATCCGGCGCGACAATCTGCTTAGCGCAGAACAAGGCGGATTAGTCGTGCGGCTTGAAGGGCGTGTGACATCGGCAGTCGTGGCGGAACTTGGGCCGGGACTAGCACTGGGGCAAATCGACAACGTGCTCTATGGTTTGCCCTATCTGTTGATTGTGAATCACATGATTTATCGCAATATGCCAGATAACCCGGTGGCGGGATGGCGTTTTGAAGACGTGCTGGAATGGGGCGAACCGTTTTTGTTTGCGGCAAATCGGGCGAGCGGCCTGAATACCGTTTTTTTAGTACAGTACCTCGATGCCGGTGGTACGTTGTCGGGACAGGGCGATTTACAGTTGAATCCCGATGCCCTATTCACCGTGTTGGATTTTTACGAAACCGCCCGCCAACGTGGTTTGATTGATGAGTCGGTCTTGACTTACACCAATCCATCCGAATTTGAATCAGCTTTTATAGATTCGTCCATCAATGCGGGGATATTCAATTCCAGCATATACCTGACACTTCAAGACGATGAGACAGATTTGCGTACCGGTTATATCCCGACACTCAGCGGCGCACCGACATCGGTATTGGATGGCTGGGTCTGGGTAATAACATCGTCAGACACCCAGCAGCAAGAAATCGCTGAACGGTTCTTCGCATGGATGATGGACCCGGATCGTCAAGAAGCCTATGCACGATTGGTTCATCGCCTGCCGTCACAACAGTCTGTATTGCGACGCTGGTTTGCCGACGATACGGGCAATGCGGTCAACGTCATTCTCGAAAATTCGCTGCTGCCGCTGCCAGAAACCGCATCCGGGCCATTGGCGCGGGCGATGCAAGCGGCACTCGTTAGTGTGATTTCGGGCGAGTTGACCGCCGCAGAAGCCACGCAACAAGTCATCGACCAGACGACTGAATAATACACGATTGGTTATAAGTGTTTCTCATAGAAGCGATGAGTCTTGTAGATTTTTGCGCCTAACCTTAAACACATCTCAATAAGCTGATTGGTCTCAAGAATCCAGCCGCAATCAATATAGTCATAACGTTCGGCGGGGATGAGGGCATTCAATGTCGCGTGGAACAGGGCCATATCTATGCCACGATTGCGATATTCAGGACGCACGCCCATCAATGGACAGCGAATACCATGAATAATCCGTTTGACCTTCCAATTCCAGCCTGCTTTGATGAGGGATACGAGTTCGGGTACACCGGGACGTGGGTAAGCCGCATGGAGAATTTCATTAAAATCTGGCAGCGACAACATAAAACCTGCGGGTTTGCCATCAACTTCTGCGAAGAAGGCGAAGTCCGGGTCGAAGAACATGCCTAGATTTTCAACCAGGGCATCCAACTCTTTTTCGGTCATGGGCACAAAACCCCAATTGGCGTCCCAGGCGTCATTATAGATCTCTTTGAACAACTCAAATTCCTGCTTCTTGTGCTTCAAATCAATCTTGCGAATCGTAATGCCACCCCGTTGTTTCATGCGGTTCACCATTTTGCCGAGACGGTTGTTGAGGTCATGTTCTTTCGCAAGGTGGTGGTCATAATACAAGCTGACGACATCCATAGATTTGGTAAAACCCGCGTTTTCGATGAGCTGCTGGTAGTATGGATAGTTGTAGGGCATCAACAGTACGGGACGGCTAAACCCGTCAATCAACAAGCCGCATTCTTCGTGCGTGGTGAAGCTCTGTGGGCCGCGAATGGTCTTATAGCCACGCGATTTGACCCATTCACCAGCAGTGTCTAGCAGTGCCTGGGCAACGTCGGCATCGTCGATAACGTCAAACGTGCCAAACCAACCAACACGCTCGTTGTGAAACTCATTATGACGATGGTTGATAAAAGCGGCAATCGTGCCCACGATTTGGTCGCCGCGCCACGCTGTGAAATAATCGCCTTCCATGTATTCCCATGCTGGATTTTTCTCTTTGCTGAGCAAATCGCGTCGCATGGATAGCAGTGGTGGCACCCAATTCGGGTCGTCCTTATAGTGCTGCCAGGGAAACTCAAAAAAGGCTTTGTAATCACTTTTTGTTTCAACTTTTCGTACTTCAACGGGCATGACCATGTTTACCCCCTTATGCAACAGTATCGCCACAATCGTACCCGATTGTACCCGGCAAGAACACTGCAAATACTCTTGACTCTCTATGGTGTGTTTGATAAGATGCAATCCACTGTCCACAGTAGCTCAATCGGCAGAGCATGCGGCTGTTAACCGCAGGGTTCCTGGTTCGAGTCCAGGCTGTGGAGCAGCGCCTCAACCATGTTGGGGCGTTTTTGATTCTATACACGATAGAGGCGAGTTGTGTCAAAATCGACTATAGTTATACACATCAAACAGGCTGTTGACCCGGTTTAGCCGGAGGTGTTCACTGTGATTCAATTTATCCAAAATCTATTCTTGGGTGATGTCTTTATTTTCCTGGTGTTGTTCGTTGTCCTGATCGTCGTCACCAACTGGGCGCGTGGACGCCGTGAATATACAGGTTATCTGCTCGGTTGGATGATCGGTATCTTCTTTGTGATCATTTATGGCTCAATTACCGGGCCTAATGATAACGAAGTTGCGGCACAAGTCGCAGACGCGGGTGAAATCTCGTTGGGACTGGGACAGGTTATCGGCGCTAGCCTTATTGGATTACTCACTGGTGCGGGGATTATTTTGTTCATCAAAATCACGGGGGATACACGAGCGAAAAGCGCGCTCAAGGTGGCGATTATGACGGCACTTTCGGTGATTGTGTTGTTTTTGATGTTTGTCGTATCGCCAGAAACGCGGCGGATGATTGGTATTGCGGCTTTTGCATTCGGCATCGCGGCGCTGCTGGCGAATATGCTGTATACACCCCCGGCACAAGCACAGGCATTCGGCGCACAGGCTGCCGATGACTTTGATGCTCCGCGCGATGATGAACCAACCGGTCAGTCCCGTCTGGATCGCATTCGCAATCGGATGCAGAATCGCAACCGTTAGCCAAAATCAGGGGCATTCAGGGGTTGGATGTCCCTGTTATTTACCGTATTTATCCCCATTATTCAGTTCATATATAATCCGCAGACCGTCAAGCGTGAGTTCCGGCGCAATGCGGTCAATGAGTGCCGTATGTTGGTTGAACAACGGGGCGAGTCCACCGGTCGCGATAACTTTGGTCTCCGGCGCATCGAGTGCATCTTTCAGGCGAGTCAGAATCCCTTCGACCAAACCAACATAACCCCAGAAAATGCCCGATTGCATGGCGTGAATCGTATTGCGTCCAATGGCATTGGGTGGCGGCAATAAATCGACTTTGTGTAACTTCGCGGCGCGGCTGACGAGGGCATCATGTGCGACACCGATTCCGGGCGAGAGTGCGCCGCCGATATAATCCCCTTCGGGCGAGACGACATCGAAGTTGGTGGATGTGCCAAAATCGACCACAATTGCTGGCGCACCAAACAATGTTTTAGCCGCTACAGCATTGACGATGCGATCTGCGCCGGCCTGCTCTGGCTGGTCGATATTGATTTTGATACCGACGTTGATTTTTGTGCTGACAATCAGCGGGTCGCGTTCGATGTAGCGGCTGACAAGTTCAGTGAAGGTCCCGGTTAGCGGGGGCACAACGCTGCTGATGATGACGCCGCTAACGGCACGATACCCGATATTGGCGCTGTTCAGGTAACTGCGGACGAGAACGGCATATTCATCGGGCATTTTTTCGGCGACAGTGCGGGCACGCCACGCAAATTGCCAC
>CAZTLI010000014.1:0-10253 GCA_964614375.1 uncultured Anaerolineaceae bacterium | reverse complement strand
TGGATGAGTATCGAGACGGCTGCTCTGTGGATGAGTCATCTATTATGTGGTGCTGGGATTCCATTCGTTATCAAAAACGATGAGCAGGTTGTGGCGTATGCCTGTGTGTATGCCGGTGATGAACCTGAACCTTATGGTACACATTTGCATCTCGCGCAGATTGTGATCCATCCTGACTATGTTGATGGCGGTTTAGCCGATGTCTTCATGCAGCATTTGCCACAGGTGGCGGCGGAGCAGGGCGCGGTGCGATTGTTGGTGACGTGTGCGGGTTATGATACGGAATCGGCGGCTTTTTATCGCCGCTATGGGATGAAAACGCTGGCGAAAATCCAAAAATATAGTATCACCGCACAAACAGGGCAGGGATTTTACAAAGCAACCGAACATCTCACTGCCGCCTCACAACAGATTGCAGGCTGGCACATGGCGATTGGTCGGTCACAGAGTTCGCGCCAACACTGGGAACAATTATGGCCTCAACATTGGAGGGCGATGCCCCAAATCGAGCAGCGCAAAATTTACAGACTGCGCTTCAATATCTCCGGGCAAGATGCGCTGATTTGTTGTCAGCAGCAGTTGTATCAACCACGGAATGCCGATGTGTATGCGTGGTCGCCGCGCCCTTTAACCACGCAAATGTTGACCGCCATCCGGGATTGGGCACATCGAGAAGGTTTCCGCACATTGATATTGGCTTTGCCCGATAGCGCCGCCAAAACGATTGGCACAGACGTGGAAATTGACCCTCTTTACGATGATGTGTATGGTATTGACATCTAGTATGCTTGCCAAAAACTAACAATTATTAACTTCGGGATGAAGCCAGTTACGTTATAATAGGCGCAAATCGACCTAAGGAGCACGCCGTAAATGCCAATCTACGATACGACTCACGTTGAATACGCCACGGTGACCGGACGAATTAGTATTGTCATGGACGATGGCAGTCAACTGCCCGCATATTGGTCTCATCCACAACTGGGCACAAAATTTCCCGGTATTGCGCTTTTGCATGATTGGTGGGGATTTGATGACATTGTGCGACATGTCGCCAATTACTTCGCGACAATGGGCTACTATGTGATCGTGCCGGATTTGTTCGATGGTCACAAAGCCAATACACCCACCGAAGCCATGCGATTAGTTGAAGAATACAAGGATCGCAGCTACATGCGCGTTGATACAACCTTGAGTGTGCTAGAAAGACATCATCAGGGTAATTCTAAAGTCGCGGCTGTCGGATTGGGCATGGGCGGTAGTCTGGCTTTTGAGGCGGCAATCCGGCGTAAAGACCTTGAAGCTGCCATTGCCTTTGGTGGCTTCCCACAGAGCTATCTAGGGCAGTTCAAAGATGCGCCCACACCGATATTGGCGCTCTATGGCACGGACGAACCCTATACCAAGCCGGTTGTGATCGAACAGTTGAAGAAAGAACTCGCGGCATCACCGCATAAGGCTGTGCATCGAGTTGAAGTGATTGAAGGTGTCCGTCATCAATTTTTTGGTCATGACGTGCCCGAGAGTGAACGCGAGGCCGCACGTCGTGCGCTGAATATCACATTAGCATTTTTGGAAACCCACATTGGCAAAGCTGCCCGACCATCCTCTAAACCGACGGTGTAACGGTGTTCATGCACAAACGAGGATAGTGTCATGCGCGCCTATTCTGTGCCTGTGTTACAATTGAGTAAGGTCTATTTCATTCAGTAAAGTGCCTTTATGTCAAAACGTTTAGTGATAAGGCAGTTCGACTGTGTGCCCTACGCGGATGCCCTCGCATTGCAAAATCAGTTGGTATCGGCGCGCAGTCTGGATGAAATCCCTGACCATTTGCTCCTGTTGGAACATCCGCACACCTATACGCTCGGTTCGGCTGGACACACCGAGAATATTCTAATGCCCCCGGAAGAACGCACACGGCGGGATGTGACTGTGGTTGAAGCGGATAGGGGAGGTGATGTCACTTATCACGGTCCCGGTCAATTGGTTGGTTATCCTCTTCTCAAATTGCCGCGCACGCCCGATTCGCGTTTGCGAACCGATGTGGTTGGTTATGTCCGCAAGCTGGAACAGGTCATTATTCAGACACTGGCTGATTACGGCATTATGAGCAAGCGGCTAGACGGTCTGGCGGGGGTGTGGGTGGATATGTTGCAGGGCGAAGCGAAAGTATGCGCGGTCGGCGTAAAAGTCAATGTGCGCGGTGTGACCAAACACGGCTTTGCACTCAATATCCATCCTGATATGATCTATTTTGACGGCATAATTCCGTGTGGTATTCGCGATAAAACCGTCACGAGTATGGCGAACTTGTTAGATAAAATTCCAGACCGATATGAAGTGGCAACACGATTGATAAACCACTTTGGCACGATTTTTGATTACGACGTGATTGAGGACGTGCTAACACGGGAGAATGAGACCCAGGACTCGTAAATAGTCAATAATATTATGAGGAGAAGAACACGATGGTTGCTGCCCCTAAAGTCCATGTTACCCCGAAAATTTCCTTCCGCGAAAGTGTTGATCGCATGGTAGACCGCGCATTAGCATTCCTCGATTTGCCGCCGGGATTAGCCGAACAGATCAAACCCTGTGATCATGTACTTAAAATACAGTTCCCGGTCAAATTAGAAAATGGACGCTATGTCACATTTACCGGTTGGCGGGCGGTACATAGCGAACATCGCCTCCCGGTTAAGGGGGGAATACGCTTTGCGGACAATGTGAATCAGGACGAAGTAGAGGCTTTGGCGGCACTGATGACCTATAAGTGCGCCATCGTCAACGTGCCATTTGGGGGGTCTAAGGGTGGTTTGCGGATTAATCGCAAGGAATTCACGCCAGATGAGTTGGAGCGGATAACGCGACGCTTTGCGCGCGAGTTAATTAAACGCGGTTATATGAGTCCCAGCCAAAACGTGCCCGCGCCGGATATGGGTACGGGTGAACGCGAAATGGCGTGGATGGCGGATGTTTATAAAATTCTGCACCCGGACGATATTAATCATTTTGGTGTGGTGACCGGCAAACCCGTATCAAATGGTGGCATTGTGGGGCGCGTGGAAGCAACGGGACGCGGTGTGCAATATGTCATTCGGGAATTCTTCCGGCATCCGAATGATGTGGCGATGGCGCGTTTAGAAGGTGACCTGGAAGGCAAGACGGCGGTGGTGCAGGGGTTAGGCAATGTTGGCTTTCATGCGGCACAATTTTTATCGGAAGAAGATGGGGTAAAGATTATCGCTATTATTGAACGTGACGGCGCTATCATGAACCCCGATGGCCTGAATATCATGGCAGTACGCCGTTGGATGGATGAAACAGGCGGTGTCAAAGATTTTCCAGGTTCGACTTATGAGCCTGATGGCAAGAAATACCTTGAACTCGAATGTGACATGCTCATCCCGGCGGCGATGGAAGCGCAAATCACCGTAGACAACGCAGCGAAGATTCAGTGTAAGCTGCTGGTCGAAGCGGCGAACGGCCCGGTGACTTTTTATGCCGATGAAATATTACGCGAAAAAGGCATCGTTGTGCTGCCCGATGCCTTTGTAAATGCAGGTGGCGTGACCGTTTCGTTCTTTGAGTGGGTGAAAAATCTATCCCATATCCGTTTCGGGCGGATGCAGCGCCGGTTAGACGAATTTCGCGGTCAGCGGATAATCGAGACGATGGAATTGCTCACTGGAAAAAATGTGCCGGAATATCTCAAAAACGACATTCTTCAGGGTGCGGATGAACTCGCCCTCGTGCGGTCTGGTCTCGATGATACGATGCGATTGGCCTATCAAGAAATCAGTGAGGCATTTCATCGCCATGCAGGTATTGATGATTTTCGCACAGCCGCTTATGTCGTGTCCCTGAGTAAGATTACGCGCACCTATCAGGAAATGGGTGTGTAGGCAAAACAGTGTATTGCATACCTGAGAGGCACGTCGTGGGCGTGCCTTTTCTGTTTGGGGAGGGGTGATGCGTCTTGACATAAGAACGATTGGCGCTGCTGGGTTGACCATGGCGCTGGCGCATATCGTGCTTGACTATCCACTGCCCATTGACTTCAGTGGCGTATTACCCATACTGCGTAGTCTGGCGTTGTTCATCGGTTATCTCTATTTGATGCGAACGCTGTTCCGGCTGCCGTTTGCTGTTGTCATTGTGATTCGTCGGACGCGCTATGCCCAGCAACACTATCAATTAAGCTGGCGCGAATCGTTATCAGACGGTTTTACACGCGGTGTATTAGACCGTCGTCGCTGGACAAAGGGCACATTGGCGCTGTTGGATAGGTTGGCACTGCTGGCGTTTATAGTTGTTTCGGCTCATCCACGAACAGGCATACTATGGGTGACATTGTTGGGGATGATTGGGATTCTGATGATGGTCATAGCGTATCTCATATCCGGGACATTTAATTTTTTACTCGGTGACGGGCACGAAGCGGGCTGGTCGTTTCTTGACTGATTTACGGATGAGGTAATTGTTGGTGTCGTCTGAATAACAAGCGCGGTGCAGCTACACCCAATGCCAATGCGCCCAATAGTAGGGCAGTTTTGATAGCGTTGACGCTCATATCCAATAAAACATCAGGTGGCGTGTCCACTCCAGCTTCGGCGACACGCAAGAGGCCAATCATGGTGCTGTAGGCGAATTTACCCGGCACCATTGGAATGACGCCGGTAATGCCATAAATAGATGAGGGGATATTGAATCGCTGCGACAACCAAACGCTCAAAAATCCAATCACCGTCGCCCCGGCCAGAGTCGCCAATTCAATGCTGACATCAGATTGCATGAGTGTCGTCCGTACAGCGTGACCGATTGCACCGGCCAGTAAACAGCCCCACAATGCACGGCGGGGAACATTGAATAACATGGCGAAGCCCAGTGCCGCCACACCTGACCACAACGCATCCTGCACTATGATGAGGGTCAAATCCAGCAAACTCATAGCAACACACTCCCTGTCAACCGCAGTGCCAGCAGCAAACCCAGCGCAATCCCCAGCGAAATCAATACACCAGACACGCCGCGAACAATGCCGGTGACCATGTGCCCTTTGATTAAATCTTCAGCGGCGTTGACCAGTGGCACACCCGGTACTAGCAGTAAAACTGCCGATGATAATGAGGCTTCCGGTACGGCGCTGATTTGTAACCAGACCACACTGCTGGCGAGTATCCCGGCGGCGAAAGCCGTCACCACAGTGACCACGAAGCCATTAAAATGTCGATTAGTCAATTCTTGCCGAACAACCATTGCCAGTGCGCTGGCGACAAATGTCACCGCAAATGCGCCGGCATCACCGCCGCTCAATCGCGCAAATGCCGCACACGCCAACCCGACCATGCCCGCCACCAGCCAGCGATTATAATTTGGTGGCATCTGGTCGATGCGTTCGAGTTCTGCGCGCACACGCTGACGATCCAATGATTCATCCTCTACCCGATGGCGTAGGGTATTGACCGCTGCCAGAATATCCATATTGACGCCGATGTGAGTCACGCGGCGGATTTTAGTGCGGAATTCTTCGCCGCTGATGGTCGTTGCCATAATTGCATTGGGCGACACCAAAACGTCAAGGTCGTTGCAACCTAATCCAGTGCCGATATAATGCACCGTTTTTTCGACCCAACTGGTCTCCGCGCCATGTTGCAGCAGCAGTTGACCAGCCCACAAAGCAAGGTCGATGATGTCGCGCAGTTCTTCGCGTGATAGGGGAGATGGGTCGCTGGCTGTGTTGTCCATTCGCTTATGGTCTCCGGTTGCTACCTGCGTGCATAGACATAGATAACTATAGGCCGCAGCGATGGGCTTGTATAGGGTTTGCGCGGGTTGAACGACGAGTGTTTATGCGCTGCCTGCGCTACAGTAAGCGCAAGCTGTGATTGGGGGCACATAATGGGTATATTCACTTCCCGACCAGCGCACAATCCCTGCATCATCGTTTTGCCGGTCATCCGTTTCGGCGTTATCGGTGCGCGGGCTGGTTGGATGGTGAGATGCTTCGTGGATTGGTGGTCTATAGGATTGCTCAGCTAGCCAATCGAATTCCTGTCGCATCGTTATTGGCTGTCTATGGTGATGATGTGCCCGAACTCATGCGGCGCTGGTTTGCGACGATGAGAATGCAGCGTATTTATATTGCTCACATGCTGGCGACCCCCAAATCCGGGCTGTATCGCGTTTTATCCGCCATCACCCCCACGTTCCGCATGTCATATAATCGCAATCCGTATTACTTGACAGCCAAATCACTGGGAAATCAGACTCCTGCCAGCCTATTTGATTGGATGCAATGGGATAGCATGGGTGGAGACATCCTGTAAAATAAGGGGCCGGCATTCGCGAGTAAAAGGCGCCCTATGAGTGACCATCCCCTTGACCGTCCCGAAATTATCGACAATCTATTCTTCCCGCGTCGCGCCCGACCATCGAGTGGCAGCAGCGATACGATGTTTGATGGTATGATTCCGATAGAAGAGGGCATAATTCTCGGTTATCGCCTCTATGTGCGCGATAAGACATTTCCTGTTATTGTCTATTTTCATGGCAATGGCGAAATCGCTACCGATTACGACAATATCGCGTTGATGTATCACATGGCGGGAGCGTCATTGCTGGTGGTTGACTATCGAGGCTATGGTTGGAGTACGGGCAGGCCGCTGGTCAGTACACTCGCATCGGATGCAGAACCTGTTGTCCATGCCCTGCCGAATCTCCTCAAACAGGCAAAAATCCAACCCGACGTGCCGCTGTTCATCAAAGGCCGCTCACTGGGCAGTGCGCCTGCGCTTCACGCGGCCTATCGCTTCCCTGACCGTTTCAAGGGTTTGATTGTCGAAAGTGGTTACGCGCTTGCGCCGTCGCTCTTTAGTCGGCTCGGAATCTCGCTTAAGCTCGCGGATGATGACAACCTGCCGTTAAATAATATTCGCAAGATTGAGGCCATTCATTTGCCGCTGCTGGTCATTCATGGTGAGGAGGATGTCGTGCTGCCTGTTGACAACGGACAGCGGTTGGTTGACGCCTCACCATCTGCACATAAGACACTTTTGCGTATCCCCAATGCCGGACACAACAATCTGTTGACTGTTGGGATGCAGGCATATTTCGCCGCTATCCGTGACTTCATCGACGCGCACTATCAAAATTAAGCCGATGCGTGCGTTGATGTATAGGTACTGTGTTTGCCTTCAATCCGGCGAACCACTACACTGAAGTTGTCTAAGTCAGGGCATAGGAGAACACCATGTCATACCTCAAGCGATGGCTGATGTGGGGGGTAGGGGGCATTCTATTGGCGCTGCATGTGACGATAGCCGTCGCTGCGACGTGTCCGGCGCTGGTCACCACCGCGCTGGAAACGCTGGAAGATAGCTGCGTGAATACCGGACGGAATCGCCTGTGTTATGGACATACTGAACTACAGATGCAAGCGCATCCGGGTGTGGGGGCATATACATTCGCCGCACCGGGAGACCGGGTAGATGTCTCATCAGTGCAGACATTACGCATGAGTGGGATGGATGCTGCGCTTGATATTTGGGGAATTGGTTGGATGCAAGTGCAGGCCAATGTCGAAAATTCACAACCGGAAGATGTGACACTGCTGCTGTTTGGCGATGTCGATATGCGGAATACCGTCCGTCCGCTGGTGATTGGTCAGCCCGCGTTTATTCACACGACAGAGGGCGATGACCTCAATATCCGTACTGGCCCCGGCACGAATTTCCCTGTGCTGGTGGCCTTGCCCGATGGCACACAGGTGACGATTCTCGATGGGCCTCGGATTATCAATAACCTGCGCTGGTGGCAGGTGCGGTTAAATAATGGCGCCGATGGTTGGGCTGTAGAGTCGGTTGATGACGATGAAGAACGGCTGCCCACACTCATTCGTGATCGGGGTGTTTATTACGGCCCGATGCAAGCGATTCAAGTGGCGACAGGCACGAATGACCGCCAGTGTGTTGATGCGCCGGAGAGTGGTCTGCTCATTCAAACGCCAGAGGGTGTGACCGAAGTCAATTTCCTCATCAACGAAGTGAGCATCAATCTGCGTTCAACGGCATACATCCAGGCAGTGGCAGGCGGCGATATGCTGGTCAATTTGCTGGAAGGCAGTGCGGACATCAGCGTAAATGGGGTGTCGCGTTTTGTGCCAGAGGGCAGTCGGGTACGCATCACGATGGACTTGAACTTAAGGCCGGGTACAGTATCGGGCGTAGAAGCCATCAACCCGGATGACCTCATCGGCCTGCCTGTGAACCAGCTCCCGCGTCCGTTGACCGATATTGATACCCGCACACCAGAACCGATCACACGGTTGCCCAATCTCGTGATAGAGAACGCGGTGTCGTTTTCTGTAGATGAACGACGGGCGCAGGTCGAAGTGACGGTGGCTAATCGGGGCGACGTTCGCAGTGGCGCGACAACGGTCAGTGTGACGCTTGCAGGTAGTTCTATTCGTTCGCTGGCAAACATTCGCGCCTTAGAACCGGGTGAATCGCAGACGGTCATTGTACAGCTATCCGGTTCACCGGGGACGGTCAACGCGACAGTTATTGCTGACCCGGATGGCTTTGTCATCGAATCGTCCGAGCGTGACAACGTTCGCAATATCACAGTCACATTCGTCATCGGCTAGAAAAAGTTCGGGCGAGGTGTCGATTCCTCGCTCATGTTTGCTATCGACACCGGGTTGCAACCCGGTGCGAGTTAGTAATACAATCTGTGCCACATTAAAAGTTAATCATGTGTCCTTCGAGACCGTGTGCCGCTTCTTTGACCGCCTCGCTGAGTGTGGGATGGGCGTGGACATTGCGGGCGATTTCGTTCGGGGTAAGCTCGGCGAAACGTGCCAGCGTCAATTCGGGCAGCAGTTCGGTGACATCGGGGCCAATCAGGTGTGCGCCCAGCATCTCACCATATTTCTTATCGCTGATGAGTTTGACAAAGCCGGTATAGTCACCCAGACCATGCGCCTTGCCGTTGGCCTGGAACGGGAATTTAGCGACATTGATGTCGTAACCCTTTTCTCGCGCCTGGATTTCGGTATAGCCAAAGCTGGCGATTTGCGGTTGGCAGTAGGTGGCGCGTGGCAGCATCACGTAATCGAGTTCAATCGTATCGACCCCGGCGATATTTTCTGCCGCGATGACTCCCATCGTTTCGGCGACATGCGCCAGCATCAATTTGGCGGTGACATCACCAATGGCATAGATGTGCGGGACGCTGGTTTGCATTTTACCATTGATGTCGATTGCGCCCCGGTCTGTCAGTTTGACCCCTGTTTTTTCCAATCCATAGCCTTCCACGCGCGGTTGGAAACCAATCGCTTGCAAAACCTTATCCGCTTCGAGAGTGGTCTGATTGCCATCGGGCGGTGTAACGGTGACTTTGACCTTTTTGCCCGTGTCCTCAATCTTCTCGACCTTTGTGCCAACCATGATTTTGATACCGCTGCGTTCGTATTGTTTGTGCAGTTCGGCGGAGACTTCTTCGTCTTCCAATGGCACAACCCGGTCAAGGAATTCGACAATCGTCACGTCCACGCCATAATTGCTGAGGATATAGGCAAATTCCACACCAATCGCGCCCGCACCTGCGATAATGATGCTTTCGGGCAGCTTGTCGTCCATGATTTGCTCTTCATAGGTGACGACTCGTTCGCTCAATTTCGTACCGGGGATGAGGCGCGTGGTTGAGCCAGTGGCGATGATGATGTGTTTGAATTTGAGCGTTTCTTTCGCGCCTTCATTGAGTTCGACATCGAGCGTATGCGGGTCGGTGAACGTTGCCCAACCGTCAAACGTGTCGATTTTGTTCTTCCGCATGAGGAATTGCACACCCTTCACGCGCCCGGTGGCGACTTTGCGACTGCGTTTGAAGGCGGCGCCATAGTCAAATGTCACCTCACCGGACATGCCAAACTCTTTGGCCTGATGATTGAAAATGTGCGCCAGTTCCGCATTGCGTAACAGGGCTTTGGAGGGGATGCAGCCCACATTCAAGCAGACTCCGCCCCAGTATTGCTTCTCGACAATCGCGGTTTTTAGCCCTAACTGGCTGGCGCGAATGGCGGCGACATATCCACCCGGCCCCGCGCCCAATACCACAACATCATATTCTTTTGCCATGTGTGTATCTACTCCTTACGAATCAGGGCAGCTAGCCCTGTAGTATCCATAAATCAAAGACGACGTATGTCCACTTGATTATACATACGCCGTCTTAGTTTACCGTATGCG
>CAZTLI010000013.1:0-28433 GCA_964614375.1 uncultured Anaerolineaceae bacterium | reverse complement strand
TTTGCGTGTACCGAAACAGTCACCGATTCGCCATATTTTCCTGCGGACTGCGCCGGATGGCGAAAATCACTTCGAACCGATGACAATCGCTCGAAAAGATACGCTATCGGCATGGTGGACGGCGACCCTGCATGTAACGATGCCGCATAATCCCTATCGCTTCAAAATCCTGACCGATGAGGGGGCATATTTTTATGATGCTGAAGGGGTGAGTCGAGCCGATAGCCCGGACTGGACAGATTTCAAGCTGCTGGCAGATTATGCTGCGCCAACATGGGTGCAGTCAGCGGTGTTTTATCAGATTTTTCCAGACCGTTTCTATAATGGCGACCCGTCGCTCACTGTGCCCGTGGGGGCATGGGAGCGGCGCGGTTTTGCGACTACACAGCGCGCATGGGGTGAACAACCGCTGCACTTCCGGCAGGGTGGCAATGTCGATTTTTACGGGGGCGATATACCCGGCATCGTCGAAAAACTGCCCTATCTCCAATCGCTAGGCATCACTGCGCTCTATCTCAATCCTATTTTTGCCAGCGAAAGCAACCATCGCTACGACATCACTGATTTTGGGCAAATTGACCCCTATCTTGGCGGTAATGAGGCGCTAGCGGCGCTGCGTCGGGCGCTTGATGACCGCAACATGCGCGTGATTCTGGACATCACGCCCAATCATTTGAGCTGGTCACATCCCTGGTTTAAAGCCGCGCAGGACGATGCACAAACCACAACCGCAGAATATTTCACCTTTTATGACCATCCTGATAAGTACGAAAAGTGGCTGGGCGTGCCTTCGCTGGTTAAGTTGAACTATAGCAGCCACAATCTACGAAATGTGATGTATCGCACGACAGAATCCGCGATGCGGCGCTGGCTGCGTGAACCCTATCGTATTGACGGTTGGCGTTTGGATGTATTGAATATGACGGCACGGCAGGGCGCGATCCAATTGCATCATGAGGTGGGGCGCGAAATCCGGCAGGCGATTAAAGCAGATAATCCACAAACCTACATCATGGGTGAACACTTCTTCGATGGTTCAACCCATTTACAGGGTGATGAACTGGATGCGATCCAGAATTATCAGGGTTTCACATTTCCTGTGCGGCGCTGGTTAGCCGGGAAGGATTTAGGTGTTGAGTGGAATATACCCGCTGCTGACCCCATACCCATGCCCGCAGAAGCGATGGATCTACAACTGCGTCGCTATCGGGCGGCTGTCCCCTGGGTGATTGCCCGCCAGCAGTTCAATCAATTAGGCAGCCACGACATCTCGCGCATACTCACAACACTCAACTCAGATAAAGCTCTGACACGATTGGCAGCGGTTGTGTTGGCGACCTATGTTGGCGTGCCCTGTACTTACTATGGTGATGAAGTCGGGATGGAGGGCAGTGGTGACCCGGATAATCGCCGCACGATGGTTTGGGATGAAGCGGAACAAGACCGTGCGTTGTGGTCGCTCCACCAGCAGTTGAATCACCTGCGACAATCATCAGACGCCTTGATAAACGGGGGTTTCCAGACCTTATATGCCGATAATGGTTTGATTGTGTTCCAACGGCATTCCGCCAAACAACGGCTCATTATCGTAGGCTATCGTGGGCCGGACGATTTGCCAGAAGGGCAGATTCCAGTCTGGCATGGTGGCATTACCGATGGGACAACACTTAGGGATGTTTTGAGTGATAGCAGCTTCACCATTCATGAAGGTCTATTATCATTGCATGGCCTGACGAAGGGGGATGCCCTCATCCTTGAAGCGGCGGACTAAACTGCACATTGTTTCCAGAATGTAAAATCTGCAACGCACAATTGCCCCGTTTACATATCGTAAGGTATGCTGTATAACCTATTGTCTGAACGGCACAGGTAGCTTAGAGGTAGTCAACAGGATTTACATATGGCAAAAGAACGTAAGCGTGTCTCAAAATCACCACCCTCACAGTCCCCCATGAATTTGCTGCATCGCTTTACAACAGAGCAGATTATTGTCGGCGGTATCGCGTTGATGACCGTATTGTTGGTGGTTATTATATTTGTTTCTTCCAGCAGTAACGCGCCAGCCGGAATCCCAACCGGGCTTTCGGACGTAGAAGATAGCAGCCTGACCTATCCAATCGTGGGACGCGACCATATCCCGGAAAATGTGATACCACCCGCTTCGACCTATAATTCCAATCCGCCGACCTCTGGCCCCCATTTTGATCGTCCGTTGCGCGCCGGGATTTATACGGAATCATTCCCTGACCAGCGCGTGATTCATAATATGGAGCATGGGCATGTCTGGTTATCCTATCGTGATGCTAATGATAGTGAGGCCATTAATTTCTTGAGCGAGATTCAACGCAGCGTACCACAATGGGTTATAGTCACCTATCGTCCTGCCAATCCATCCCGTATCGCAGTCGCATCATGGGGACGATTGCTGCCAATTACGAGCGATGAACTCAATACGGACGAAATCTATGCGTATATTCAACGGTATCGCAATCGTGCGCCGGAATCCATTCCCGGTTGAGATAGATATGTCATCCAACCGCATCTAAAACAGCAAGGCACACTGTCGCGGTGTGCCTTTTTTGTCGTTATCTGCTGTCATTAACGTCCCGGTGTAGGGGTTGGCGAGGGCGGTGGCGGCGGTGGATTGCTGCTGCCGCCATTTCCGGGCGCGCGGGGTGGTGGCTCGGTGTTGCGTGGCGGTGGCTGGTTGCTCCCTTCGTCCGGGTTGTGCGGTGGTGGTTGACTTTCACTGCCGTCAGGTGGTTCACAATTGGTCTGTCGCGGCGGGCAATCTGGACGATCTATATTGGGTCTGTCGCAATCTTGTCCCGGACGACATGGGCGCTCATCAGTTGCGCCATTACCCGGCAAACCCGGATGTTCACACGCTCGACCTTGCCCACCCGGACGCGATAGACATGGACGCCGCGTGGTGAAAAAGCCTTCGGGGAAGTGGTCACAGGGTGGGAATGGTTCTTCACCACAGGCTGGTTCGCCCATTTCCATGCGTCGATGGACAGTTTGCAAGTCGGCATCGCCCAGGGGCGGATGAATGTCGATGCGCCGTTCGAGCGCACCAAGCGGGACGTGCCGAAATTGGTTTTCGCCATAGGCTTCGGGCAGGGGCGGCGGACCAGTCGGGCGTCCATCGGGGCCAACCGGAATTCGTAAGCGTGTGCCGGCAATCGCGGTGTGAATCTCATCGTCAATATTCACCACCGCCGAGCCTTCAATCGCGCTGATACGCATTTCCTCATCGGGCATCGCCTGAAAGATAATGGTTGACCCCATCGCCACATCAACGCCATTGACATTGAACGTGATTTCGCCCACACCGTCGGGCGTCTGGACGATGAGGCCGCTTTCGGGCGCTTCGTCACAGGCCGCATCGCCAATGCCCGTAGTCAACGTGAAGGCTTGCATCGGATTGTAATCGGGATCATCGGCTTCGACATCGTTCGTAATTTGAACATCGCCAAACAGCACGAAGGTCACATTTTGTCCGGGCAGGGTATCGGGAATATTGGCCTGTATCCGCATAAGTGCGACGCCCCAGATACCCGCGTCAGCATCCAGTGGTTGGAGGGTCATCGTCTGAATCTGTGCCACATCGACAATATCGCCAACCTGCTCGAACTGAAAATCTTCCACACCGGGCTGTGGCTCCGCAGTCAGCGAGATATTTCCGTAACAGGCTTGATTACGTCCGGCACCGTCGCAAAATGATTCGACGGCTTCTAGGGCAGCTTCAACTATCGCGGGGCAGTCATCCGCCTGTGCCAAAACCAATACGGGTGTGACACACAGCAGCAAAAATCCCAAAACAAGTGTGTGGATGCGATTCATGTTGCGACCTCCTTGTGGAGTTATGGGCCGGGATCACGAATGAGGAGCATAATCGCCAATGCGTCATCCGTGACGACAATCGTCTCTAAATCGTGACCTGCTCCCAGACGAGCATTGAGGATTGAGTCCAGAATCTCAATCATTTCCAGAAAGAATTCACCTGTTGCATAGGTAATAAAGGCTTCAGAAGGTTCGGGTTGATCGGCCTCGATGATAAGTTGACCTTGAAATTGGGCGACGCCGTTATCGACGATGACAGTAATCAAAAGCGTGCCGGTCGTGAATGCAGCCTCGCCTTCGGCCCGTGCGGTGAATGTAATGCCAATGCCTTCCGACGAGAAATTTACCCGTGCTTGCTGCACATCCGGCAAGCCATCAATCACCAGCGAGACCTCTTCCTGAAACTGTCGTTCAGTGATAATGACATCAGCGGCGACCAGCGGCGTCCCTGTCGAAGTCGGTCGCGCCGTAGAACCCGCTGGCGCAGGCGTCAATGTGGAAATATGCGGCGCTTCTTCCACCGCGGCGGTCCGGGATGCCTGTACTGCAATCGTCTGATTTGCTGTGGGCAGCCCGGTAGGTTCGTCTGTTGGGATGTCTGTTCGTGTCGGTGTGTCACTCGGCGTTGGCGTATCAGATGGCGTGAGCGTAATGGTGGGTGTGTTTGACGGCGCGGCAGTAAAGGTCGCTGTAGCTGTTGGAATGGTCGTTTCAGTGGGTGGTAATGTCGGCAGTTCCGCTTCAGTTGGAAGGACAAGCGGTTCTTCCGCCTGTTGGCAGGCGGTGAGGGCAAACAAGGTAATCAAAATGAGCAACATTCGGCGCATAACTTATCCTATATCGCGTATCGTTCTACTTAACATCATAAGCCAACAGTCGGCCTCACACCATGAAGACCGTCTAAAAGGCGTTTTTGATACGGAAAAAATGTAATGGGTTTGTAAATTCTATACGACCTGCCCGGTGATTTTTGGACTGACTTTTAACATTTGCACGACGTTTAGACTGTTATAATATTTAAGATAGTGATGTGCCAATATGGGATACATAAGGACAATTTATGTCCCGCAGCTTACAGACATGGTTCAAGCCTGATTCGCGAGTGGTTTTACCTGATGCGCGACGACAAGCCCAACTGCTCATCAATATTCATTTAGTCGTTGTGGTCATTGGCTCAATAATCGCCCTTGCCTATCCGCTTAGCCGTCCCAATGACGAAGTGGTGAGTACAGGTAATTTTTTAGTACAACTGATGGGCATTGGTGTGGCAGTCGTCAGCTTGCGTATCAGCCTGACGCCACACTATCGGGTCAGCGCGTTTATTCTGGTGGTGGTATTTTGTGTGACCATATTTGGCATCGCCTTTGTGGATGATGAATCCGTTCCAACCGGATTTTTCTATTATGTGGTGATACCCATATTGTTCAGCAGCCTATTCTTTCGTGAACGGGTTGTCGCGTTGGTCGTCATCGCCAATATCGCGATGATCGTCATTTGGGGCATGGTAACGCCCGGAATAGACCTGTTCATATTGGTGTCGGATGTGGTGGGTTTTGTCGGCATTGTCGCAGCGGTGATCCTGTTTGTAGCGCGCCAGCGGCGGCTCATCACCCTGGATCAACAATCGCAGCTTAGCGAAAGCGAAGTCCGCTATCGTAAATTGGTCGAACTTAGTCCCGATCCAATTGCAGTCTACAATCGCGATGGGATGCTCTACTGCAACCATGCAGCAGAAGACATTTTAGAACGGGATCAGGTGCCCGTAATCGTTCAAAAATTGATGCGGACGATCTCCACCAGCGATTTGACCATCATTGATAACCCGGTGGAATCGCGGCTGACATTGCGCGATGGCTCGGCAATAGATGTAGAAATTGTGTATACGAATGTTGAATATCAAGAAAAGCCCGCGCTGCAAGTGATGATTCGCGATATTACCGAAAGACGCCAGATGGAAGCCCAGCGTCTGGAACTGCAACTGGAGCGCGAACGTATCCAACTGTTGGAAGACTTCATCAGCGGCATCTCTCACGATTTACGAACCCCGCTCACTATTATCAATGTACGCATCTATATGCTGAGCAAACAGCTTGATGACCCCGATATGCAGCAGCGCCTGGATGAAATTCTGGAACAGGTTAAGCAGTTGGACAACCTCATCGACAAAATGCTCACGATTTTGCGGTTGGATAAGTTGCCATCGCTGGAACTGAACACATTAGACCTCACGCTGTTTTTAAATGACCTCTGCAAGAGTTTTGAGCCGCTGGCACAGGCCAAACAAATCGACCTCATCTTCGACAACGATGCGACAGCCATGCCAATGTCGATTAATGCCGATAAAGACTATCTGCGACGCGCGTTTGCCAATTTAATCGAGAATGCAATTCGTTATACACCCGAAGGTGGCACAATAAACGTCATCGCAGCAGCCGACCGCGACAACAACGAGATTATTTGCAGCGTGAAGGACACCGGGATGGGCATCACAACCGATAACCTGCCCTATATTTTCACCCGTTACTATCGGGCAAAAGATGCGAAAAGTGTGACCCCAAAAGGCGTCGGGCTGGGGTTGGCGATTGTCCGCAAGATTGTCGATATGCACGATGCACGGATAGATGTGCAAAGTCAACCAGAGCAGGGCACAACCTTCACCCTTCGATTTCCTGCGGAAGACGAGAAAGAACTGGTGGCGGAATAAAAACGGACGACCTCTGTCATAAGATCGCCCGTGTCTGTTTTTTTGCCAAAAACTGTTACGTCCAGTTTTCCAGTTCGCGCTTAAAGGTTTGCATAAAAGCATCACCCGTCGCGCCATCGACCACACGATGGTCAAAGGTCAATGAAGCGTAGATACAGGGGCGAATGGCTATCGCATCGTTAATCACCTTCACGCGCTTTTCCATCATCCCAATCCCCAGAATACCCACCTGCGGTTGATTGATAATGGGTGTGGCAACGATACTGCCGCTCACCCCGTGATTGGTGATGGTGAACGTGCCGCCCTGTATCTCATCGGGTTTCAACTGCTTATTGCGGGCACGGTTAGCGAGGTCGTTGATGTGCCGTGCCAATCCCATCAAATTGAAATCCTGTGCATTTTTGATGACGGGCACAATCAAGCCATCATCAATCGCCACCGCCAAGCCGATATGATAGGTGTTATGGAAGAAAATGCCATCGTCCGTCCATTGACTGTTGAGATAGGGATTCTCTTGCAATGCGACCACTGCCGCCGCCGCGAAATATGCTGTAAACGTCAGATTAACACCCTTTTTGGCGAAGTCGGCTTTATGTGCTTCGCGATGTGCCACGACAGCGCCCATGTCAATTTCAAACACCGTCGTCACATGGGGAGAGGTGTGCAATTTGCTGCGTACCATGTGGTCAGCGATGGCACGGCGCATGTTCGATAGCGGCATCAATTCGCCGGGTGTCCCCTGTGGCGCGGGCGACGACTGGACGGTTGGTGTAGCACGAGTGGGTTGGGTTGATTTCGGCGCAGCAGGCTTTGCCGGAGCAGTATCCAGTTCGTATTCCACAGATGGTTTAAACAAATTACCGTCGGCAGGTTGTTCCCACGGAGGAATATCCACTGCCACAGCAGAATCGCCCGCTTCAAGAAACGCGACCACATCTTTTTTCGTGATACGTCCGTTGCGCCCTGTGCCTTCAATGCGCGAGAGGTCGAGATTATGCTCTGCTGCCATGCGCGCCACCACCGGTGTCACATGCCCGGTATAGGCTTCCTGGCGTTGTGGTTTTGTGGTTGCGACAGTGCCTGTTCGCTCTGGTTCATGGCCGCTGCCTGTACCATTAGTATCATGCTCGTGATCGCCATGTTTCACAATTTGCGTTGGGTCAATGTGCGAAATATCTTCGCCCGCTTCACCAATGACCGCCAGCAGTACGCCCGCCGCAACCGTTTCGCCTGCCGGGATATAGATTTTAAGGATTGTGCCGCTGGCAGGGGCGGGTACTTCGGTATCGACCTTATCTGTGCTGACTTCGAGCAGCGCGTCATATTCGCGAACGGTGTCGCCTTCTTGTTTCAACCACGCGCTGACGGTGCCCTCGACAACACTTTCGCCAAGTTGTGGCATAATGACTTTCGTTGCCATAATCCCCCCTTAATACGCCGCTAAATCGCGAATGGCGTCTGCGATTTTATCTGGATTAGGCATGAAATATTCTTGCATCGGATAGCTAAACGGCACACCTGGCACATCGGGCCCACAAAGACGTTTCACAGGGCCGTCCATATACTCAAATGCCTCATCGGCGATGATTGCCGCGACTTCCGCGCCATAGCCCATCGTGAAATTGTCTTCATGAACGACCAGCGCCTTGCCGGTCTTCTTGACCGAATTGACAATGGCTGTTCGGTCAACGGGTAAAATTGTTCGCAGGTCGATGAGTTCGACATCTATGCCATCTTCACGCGCCACCTTTTCAGCCGCAATCGCACTATAATGCGCCATCATGCCATAGGCGAAGACAGATAAATCACGGCCTTCGCGCGCTGTTCGCGCTGGGCCGATAGGTACAGTGAAGTCATTATCGGGCACATCACCTTTAATCGAACGATAACCCTTTTTCGGTTCAAAGAACATGACCGGATTGGGGTCGCGAATGGCGCTTTTGAGCAGTCCTTTGGCATCGTAGGGTGTTGACGGAATCACGACCTTTAAACCGGGCACATGCGCGAAAAATGCTTCCACACTCTGGCTGTGGTAGAGCGCGCCTCCGATACCGCCACCATAGGGTGCGCGAATGACCATCGGCACGGGCCACTGCCCATCCGAACGGTAGTACATACGCGCGGCCTCGTTCACGATCTGATTAAAGGCGGGATGGATGAAGTCCGCAAATTGGATTTCGCAAATGGGCAGTAAGTCCGCCATTGCTGCGCCAATACCGATTGCGACGATGGACAACTCTGCCAGCGGTGAATCGACCACACGTCCCGCGCCGTACTTTTCGATGAGGCCGACTGTCGCCCGGAAAACACCCCCACGCACACCGACATCTTCGCCCGTGATGAATACACGCTTATCGCGCGCCATCTCCTCATCCATGGCCTCGGTAATGGCCTGTATCAATGTCTTTTCCGCCATGTTTAAGCCTCTCCCGGTGCATAGACATCGCCGAGTGCGGCTTCTGGGGCGGGCCAGGGGGCGGCTTCGGCGGCTTTTTGACCCGTATCGACTTCTTCGCGCGCCCGTTCTTCAAATTCATCCAGCTTCTCTTGCGTGAGCACGCCTTCCTTCATAAGATATTTTTGGAAGCGTAAAATGGGGTCTTTTTTCTTCCATTCTTCAACTTCTTCGCGACTGCGATAACTGCGGTCATCATCATCAGAAGAATGGGGCACAAGGCGATAGGTTTTCGCTTCAACGAGTGTTGCACCGTCACCCGCATAAGCACGTTCCGATGCCGTTTTCATGGCGTCATACATTTCCAGAATATCATTACCATCCGCCACAATCCCCTGAACGCCATAGGCGGCAGCGCGGTCTGCGACGTTGGCGACTGCCATTTGCCCATCAATCGGGACCGAGATGGCATACAGATTATTCTGCACCAGACAAATAAAAGGCAGGTTATGCACACCCGCCCAATTCATGCCCTCATGCCATTCACCCTGACTGGTCGAACCTTCACCAAGGCAGGTAAGGGCGAGACGGGGTTGAGATGTATCATCAGCATCTTGCAGCCCTTGTTCAATGCGATATTTTATCGCAAAGGCCAATCCTGCCGCTTGTGGGACCTGGGTCGCTACCGGAGAGGACATACTCAAAAT
Organism: uncultured Anaerolineaceae bacterium; assembly: GCA_964614375.1. Taxonomy (GTDB): domain Bacteria; phylum Chloroflexota; class Anaerolineae; order Aggregatilineales; family Phototrophicaceae; genus CAZTLI01. The sequence goes on along the minus strand of CAZTLI010000013.1, from coordinate 18,781 downwards.
ATTGAGCTTTTTGTCGCTAAAATGACTGGGCATCTGCCGTCCACCACTGCTGGGTTCGCCCTGTTTACCATATAAACTGAGCATGAAATCAGTTGGGGTCACGCCAATCGCCAGGACCATCGCTAAATCTCGATAATAGGGATGGACGTAATCGACACCGCGATTGACGGCAAAGGCGGCGGCGACCTGTGCCGCTTCGTGCCCCATCGCGCTAATATGAAAGGGGATTTTGCCCTGCCGGTGCATCGCCCACGCGCGTTCATCCACACGCCGGCTCAACAGCATAAACCAGAACATCTCAAGCAGGGTTTCCTCGTTTAACCGGGCAGAGTAACGCTCTGCTGTCGCTTCAGGCATTATTACTCCTTATACATCTCAAATCAAAAAGAGGAATACTTCACATCGTCGGGATTCACGCGGAATCCAAACCAATTATAACATGCTATCACACACATCATGCAAAATGTACGATGGTTTCTTATGTACTTTGTATGAATAAAGCGAGATAAACGTTTAAATTCGTATTACAACAGATCGAATTATTCTCGCAGGGTTCGATTTTCCCACGTTAGCCCGAATCTTCAGGCCACACATCCACGATGAGGCTGGTATACGATAGCGGTTTGTCCTGATTGCGTTTGTCATAGCGTGCTGAACGGTTCACATGCCCATCGGCAGTGTCCCACTCAACCTGATGAAACTGCCCGGTGCTATCAAACCACTCCAAAAATTGATAGGCGTACCCGGCTTGTGCTACGGCATTTTTCATCAATTCATACGTATAAAGCACTTTATGGTCATCTGCCCCCGCGCCAGTACCACCCGGTTTTACATAATCAATATAGGTCGGGTCGGGGTGATTGCCATCGGGTACGGCAATGCGGATACGTCCGGCAGCGGTCAGATACCGTTTGACAATCTGTAAAAAGCCTTGTAGCTGGTCAATTGTTAGATGTTCAAAAACGTGTTCGGCGAGGATACGGTCAATCGTGCCCGCTGTGAACAATGTCGCCCAATCGTTGTCCATCAAAATATCGTGATAGGGCAAATCCGTCGATACCCATCCATCGTACAGGGTTGTCCCTGCGCCTATGACAATCTTGAGTGGTTTGCCCTGTGCAATGACGTGCTTTGCCTGTTTACAAATCGCCATTTTCTGGCGCGCGTTTAAACGCCTGCGTTGATAAATGTTGAGCGCGGGACGAATAGGCAGGATAAGTGGACGAATCAAGCGTTTCATCGGTCATGGTTCTGTTATAGGATTTTCAGAAGCGGATAATAACACGCAAAATCGCAGAGTCCAGCATAGATAGGATCGGGCATAAAAATACCCCCGCAGCGGGCGAGGGTATACATTGGCTATCGTATAGTCAACTTCAGTCACCCACAGCCGCAGGTTCTGGTAGGCGTTCGGCGATCAATTCAACCACATCTTTGACTTCTGGCCCGTCAGCCAGCGCGCCTTTGGCATCAACGAACATCCGCATACAGAATGGACAACCGACTGCTAACGTATCTGCCCCTGTAGCCGCCGCCTCTTTGTATCGTTCGAGATTTACGCGGGCTTCGCCTTCTTCTTCCTCTTTCCAGAATTGCGCGCCACCCGCACCACAGCAGAACGAATTGCGTTTGGTACGCGGCATTTCAACCAGCGGCGCACCCATCGACGTGAGCGCATTACGCGGCGCATCCACAACGCCATTGTGTCGCCCCAGATAACAGGGGTCATGGAACGTGACATTGCTCCAACTGTTGGGATGTGCGGTACGTGGCAGTTTACCACCTGTGATGAGTTCCTCTACCAACTCGGTGTGATGGACGACCTCATAATTACCACCAAACTGGTGATATTCCTTGCCAATGTTGTGAAAACAGTGCGGGCAGGTCACGACAATGCGCTTGGGATTGACTTCGTTCAGCGTCTCTACATTTGCCGACGCCATCTCGAAATACAGATATTCATTGCCGCCCCGCCGCGCCACATCGCCCGTGCAGCTTTCACTATCGCCCAGAATAGCGAAGTTCACGTTCGCCGCCCGCAGCACTTTGACCAAAGCCCTTGCCGTTTCCTGTGCGCGTGGGTCATAACTAACGGCGCATCCCGTCCAGTAGAGCACATCGAAATCGGGATTTTCTTCGACAGTAGGCACATTTAGCCCTTCTGCCCATTGCGTGCGGGGGGCGCCAATTTGCCAGGGATTACCCTGCCGTTCCATACCATTGAACGCATCTTGCAATCCAGATGGGAATTCGCCCTGGGTCAGCACACCGTCGCGCCGGATGTCCAGAATATCGAACATCGGCTCGTTACCGACCGGGCAAATATCCACACATGCGCCGCACGATGTACATGCCCACACAGCCGATTCGCTGATGACTGACCCTAGCAGTGGCTGCGCCGATGCGCCACCTTCCGCGAGTGCTGTCATCTGGTCTTTGATGTAATAGCGTTTATTGATTTCCAGCGCGGATGGGGAGAGTTCCTTACCCGTCACATAGGCCGGACACACATCCTGACAGCGATTGCACATGATACAGGCGAAGGCGTCAAAAATTTGCGTTTTGGTCAAATCTTCGAGCTTATTTGCGCCGAATTGCTCGCGGTCTTCGTCCTCGAAATCCATCGGTTCAAGTTCACCCAATGACGTGCGCCGCGGACGCGACAGGTAATTGAGTGGGGCCAGCATCAAATGCAGATGTTTGGTGTAGGGGAAATAGGGCAAGAACAAGAAAATGCCGCCCAATGCCACCCACCACAAGAGATGTCGCCAGATAACGAATCCATCGCTGCTCAATCCAGCGAACACAGGCGAAACCAGCGTGGCGAAGGGCATCCATAAATCTGCGCCGTGTTCCGCCACATGCACCGCCTCGCCCAGAAAGCGCGCCCCAACGTGTAATAAGATGAAAAACGCCACTATCATCGAATCGCGTGTAATCGCGCCGCTTTTGACTTTAGGATGCAGCAAAACATTATCGTGATATTGCAATTCTTTTTTATTGGGCAGATAGAGCCGGCGCACAATCAAATAGACCACACCGACCAGCACCGCCACACTCAACACGTCTGCGATTAATCGGTACAAATCATAGAGGATGCCAAAATTCATCAATTGGGAATCAAAATCAGCAATAAATCCTTTGAAGGTATCGACACCATTCACGAGTATATAAAATGTGAACCCCCACACCACACCGATGTGGAATAAACTGGTCACCCGCCGGGTTTTTAGCGTTGTGCTCTGCGTGAGATAAATCCGCAAGGCTGTCCACGCGCGCCGCGCAATGTGATCCAGATGCAGTTGGCCTTCGCCGCGATTAATAATCAATGCCAGCTGCCGGAAGCCATGATAGGCTGCCCCAATCGAAAGCACAACCAGTAACAAGAACAAAAACTTCTCAACAGAAGTGAGCATACAACCACCTCAATTCCATGTTGTTTGTAAAGGTAAGCTGCTGAATGGGTGTTAGTGTACCATCGCCTGCATAAACCGCCAATAAGCCCGGCATCATCGCCCGAAATGGTCGATTGCTTGTCAATTGGTTATAGGGGAAGGTAAGGATTGATGTTACAGTCGCGTCTGGCAATCAATGACTATGTAAGTGTGATGGAGAGCGTAATGATTGATTTTTCGCCGCTGCGGAATCGCGAAGTTAAAATTATGGCATTTGTCAAAGACTTTGCAATTGATGACCTGCGTAGTATGACCAACGAGAGTGTGGATACCTTACACACCTTTCTTGAATTTCTGACCGATGCCCACATTACATTTGACCCTGTGGATGAAAACGCCAACGACCCCTACGCGGTTGAAGGTGAGGAGCATATCGGCTGGAATATTGCCCATTTGATAGCCCATGTGACTGCCAGCAGCGAAGAAGGGGCAGCGTTTAGTTCGATGTTAGCGCGTGGTTATGCACAGGAAGAACGCCCCCGTTACGAAACGCCCTGGCGCGACATCACAACCGTTGAGCAATGCCGCCAGCGTCTGGAAGAGAGTCGGCGTATTCGACTGGCCTATCTCGATACATGGCCTGATAAACCTTTCCTCAATGTCTATCGCAAAGGCTTGAGCGAGCGGTTTCTTGACATCTTCGGGCCCATGAACGCCCCTGCTGCCTTCATCTTTGGTCTCTCGCATGAACTGGGGCACTATGACCAGATTCGCGAAGTCCGGCGGCAAGCTGTCGAAGCTATTCCGTTGGAAGCACAGGTGTAAACCGTTCAAATCCATTGCAATTGCCTGCTGATTCGTTTATACTGAGTGACACCATCAGCCGGAGCGATTTAGATGAATTTTGCAGTTATCCATCATCATTCAACCCAATACCCATAACAAACCGGCGACGAGCACAGGATAATCATGGCGCGGACGTTGGTTCGCGCTATTTTTTTGCGTATTGCAGTTACGAGTCGCCAATTTTGCTGCGAAGGAGAAAGTGATCATGAGCCAATCTGTAATTAAGCCGCGTTTGCCCAAAGGGATGCGCGACTTCCTGCCTGACCAGATGCTCAAACGTGAGTATGTCTTCGATGTGGTGCGGGATGTATTTCACCGTTTTGGCTTTGAGCCGCTGCAAACGCCCGTCCTCGAACTGCACGATACACTTTATGGCAAATATGGCGAAGAAGCTGAAAACCTCATTTTTGATGCACAACATGGACGCAGCACCAAAGAACCGCTGGCGATGCGCTATGACCTGACTGTGCCACTGGCGCGCGTGGTCGCGCAATATGAAAATGATCTGCAACTACCCTTTAAACGCTATCAAATCGCTCCGGTCTGGCGTGGGGAACGTCCCCAGCGGGGGCGCTATCGTGAATTCTATCAATGCGATGCCGACATCGTGGGCATTGCCGATATGAGCGCCGATGCCGAGATTCTGGCAGTCATCACCACCGCCTTAACTGCATTGGGTTTCCGGCAGTATTCAGTCAAAATCAATACACGCAAATTGCTGACAGGGATGGGTATCTATTCCGGTGTGCCCGTCAGCCAACTGCCCGATTTATATCGCAGTGTTGATAAGTACGACAAAATTGGCGCGGAAGGCGTTCAGAAAGAACTGGTCGAGCGCGGTATCGCGGCGGATGTGGTGTCGCGCATGATGGCGCTCTTGCAATCCAAGCACAACCCACACGAAGATCTCGAATTTCTGGATGATGTGATGGGAAACATCCCCGAAGCAGCAGAAGGCATTCGTGAATTGCGTGAACTGGGTGACTATCTGGATGCGTTCAACGTGCCACCCGAATCGTATACATTCGACTTTACGATGGTACGCGGCCTGAGCTATTACACAGGCCCCATCTACGAGACCATTATCACCGAACCCAATCTCGGCAGCATCACCGGTGGCGGACGGTATGACAATCTCATCGGCCTCTTCCGCAAAGAGTCCCTGCCAACAACCGGTACTGCACTCGGTATCGAACGAATTATTGACCTGATGGACGAACTCAACCTGTATCCACCACATATCACAGGCACTGTTGTTCAGGTGTTTGTGACCGTTTTCGGCGACGATACCCGGATTGAGTCGATGAAATTGGCGGCGGAACTGCGCGAGGCGGGCATTCGCACTGAACTTCAGCTAGAAGACCGCAAACTTGGCAAGCAGTTCAATCATGCTGATAAAAAGGGGATTCCGCTGGTGACGGTGCTTGGCCCGGACGAAATTAAGCAGGGCAAGGTCAATCTCAAACGACTGAAAGATGGCACAGAAATCAATGTGGAGCGGGGTGCAGTGGTCGAAAAAGTGCGTGAACTGCTAAACGGTTAAATTGAGTAGTTCGGCTGCGTTCTCATAGAATAGGCGCCGTTCCAGACCCTTGTCGCCTTTGCAGGCTTTTTTCACACAGCGAATAGCAGGACGCATATAACCCCAGGGCCAGTCGGAAGCGTACAGCACCCGTTCCGCGCCGAAGGTCTCTATAAGCTGGCGGATGCGTTTTGGACTCTGAAACGATATATCGACCCAAACGTTCTTAAATTCACCGAGCAGGGTCATCAGCAGTTGGGCATCATCGAGTCCAGCGTGACCGGCGATGAATTTGACATTGGGAAAGGCGTGCACCAAATCACGCGCATAGTGAATTTGACCATATTCGGGATTTTCGTTGACCTTCTCTTCTGGCTTGAGATAATAGACCGAGATGCCGCTGTGGAATAGGATTGGCAGGTCAAACGGCGCGAACGCTTCGACTGTGTGGAACATACGCGCGTCAGTCAGCGCGACTCGTTGCAAAATGGGGTGCAGTTTGAGTCCTTTTGCACCGTTAGCCACAGCATCAGCGAGTTGTGTCTCAAAATTCACAGCGCTGGTGAAATCGACTCCCGTGAAGGGGATAATGCCGGGGTCTTTGTCAGCGGCGGCTTTCATATCGGCGAAAGTGACATTCGGCGGCACGGGCAGCACGACGCTGTACGACACACCATTCGCGTCCATTTCGCGGCGTAGATTTTCGCGCGTGGCGGCGTTGTTCCGGGCGATTTCGCCTTTGATTATCTGGCGATAAATCCAGCTATCGGTACGGATATTGAAGGCGGGATGTGAGAAAAATTCATACACCGAGTTCATATCGAACCACAGATTTTTCTTGACGCCCGTTTGCTCGATAAGCCGCCCACCATTCGGATACAACAAATCGCCCAGATGGGTATGAATGTCGATTATCATGAGGCGTTCCGGGAAAAGCGATGGGTGATGTGCATTGTTCTGAGGACTCCGGCGGGATTGCCTTATATCTTCACCTTGTGGGCATGGCGGATGAAATCTTGCTGCCGAAGGGTGTCAAGAATGCTATCGGGGATTTCTTCATCGAGCGTGAGCACGGTCAGGGTATTGCCGCCGGGTTCATCACGACCCGTATGCCACGACGCGACATTGATGCTGTTATCCGCCATCAGTGTCCCCACCTTGCCGATGACGCCCGGTTTATCATAACTGCCCATAATCAGCAGGTGGCCTTGTGGAACGAAATTCATCCGGTAATTGTTAATTTGCACGATATGCGGCACTTTGTGATCGAGAAGCACGCCCGCCATCACGATTTCCTCGTCATCTTTTAACGTCACCTGGCATGACACAATATTGGCATAATCGCCCGTTTTCAATCCCTTAGCCTGTGTAATCTGCATCCCGCGTTCAGCAGCCAGCACCGGCGCATTGATGTAGCTGACCGATTCGCCCAAGACCGGCATCAGCATCCCTTTGAGCAGCGCGACAGTCAGCGGCTTGGTCAATCCGACCACTTCCTCGCCGCGATATTCGACTGCTACCCGCCGTACCGGACTGCGCGACAGCACATGCAGCAGTGTCCCTACACATTCTGCTAAGGCGAGATAAGGGCGGATGGTCTCGAAGTCGATACCGGGCATAAAAGGCAAGTTGACGACGTTACGATAGTCGGTGCCATGCAGAGCATCTAATACCTGTTTGACAATCTGGATAGATAGGTCTTGTGTCGCTTCGACTGTATTGTCGGCGATATGGGGTGTATGGATGACATTATCGAGGCCAACCAGCGGGCTGTTATAGGGCGGTTCTTCACTGTAGACATCCACCGCTGCGCCGCCCAGATGTCCATCTTTTATTGCCTGTGCGACGGCGTGTTCGTCGATGGCTGCACCGAACGAGGTGTTGATGATACGCGCACCCGGTTTCATCTGCTCGATGGCGTCTGCGTCGAGGATGTGATGCGTTTCCCGCGTAGATGGAATATGGACGCTGACAAAATCCGCGCGTGTGAGCAGTTCTTTTAATCCAACAAGGAAGATGCGTTCGTCGCTGATGTGGTCTTCACGGACATACGGGTCATAGGCCAATACCGTCATGCCAAAAGCCAGCGCTCGCTGCGCCACCACAGACCCGACTCGTCCAATGCCGATAATGCCCAGGGTTTTGCCCTTAAGCTGCATCCCGGCTTGCCGTTTGCGATCCAGCAGCCACCAACCTTCTTTCAGACTGTTATGGGCGGCAATCAAGCGACGGCTGAGCGCCAGCATCAAGGTTAGCGTGTGTTCGGCGGCGGCAATGGCGCTGACACCGGGTGTGTTCATCACCATGATGCCGCGTTCCGTAGCTGCGTCGATGTCGATTCCGGTCAGGCTGGCGGCGACTCGCCCGATGATTTTGAGATCGGGGGCATGATTGAGCAGGTCTTCGTCGATGAGCACATCATCGCGCGCGATGAGGGCATGGGCATCGTGTAAGCCACTACGCACGGCAGCCGCAGCCGGTGTGATGATTTTGACGGTCACATCGGACCTGGATTCGAGCAGGTTCAGGCTGTCGTCGGTCAGGTCAGTAGCGACGAGAATGATAAACTGAGACAATATAAGGTCTCCTGCATGAGAAAATTGCGAACATGATAATTAAAACATCGCCGACTATCTTTTGTCATTTTTTCCAAAGATTGCTGTTCGTCCATTGGGTGCATTCCACAGCATGATTACGCGGATGATGCCAAAACTGGTTTCATATTTTTCCTATTAAACAGGAATCATTACGCGATTTATTGAGAAAGTCGCCGAAATCTGTAGTGTATCCTGATGGATATTTTCCCCAATATTGAAGCTAATTTTCAGCCAACCTGCTGATGGTCTGTTGTAAAATATACCCCCCAAAAGTAGGGGTATTTACACGCCAAAAAATCGTCGTATAATTAAGTTAACAATATCAATCTGTGGCACACTACACAAGTCACAAATCTCACACGCGCTTTAGGCCAATCTATTGGGATTGGCTCTTTTTATGGGAGAATGCCATGCTGCAAACCCGACATTCAGAAGACATACAGGAGAAACACTCCGAACCCCCCTCTAAGGCCGATGAACCTGAGCCTGACCCCATTCCGCTCACTCCTTCGCTGACTCACGACATTAAACCGATAGACCAGACGCCACGTCCAAGTGTTTGGGCGGATGTGCCCGATTCACAATGGAATGATTGGCGCTGGCAGCTTGCACATCGCCTCAACAGCGTTGAAGAACTGGCGCAAATCATCAACCTGACACCGGAAGAAATCGAAGGGCTGACGGCAGAAGACAAATTCCGTGTGGACATCACGCCCTATTTCGCCAGCTTGATTGACCCGGATGACCCGCACTGTCCTGTGCGGCGGCAGGTGATTCCGCTGGGACGTGAATTGCGCGCCTTTGAAGGCATGATGGAAGACAGCCTCGCTGAAGACAAACACAGTCCTGTACCCGGTCTTGTGCATCGTTATCCAGACAGGGTGCTGATGTTGGTGACGACCCAGTGTGCCAGTTACTGCCGGTATTGCACGCGCAGTCGTATTGTCGGCAATCCGGCGATGACCTTCAGCAAATCCGAATTTGAGATGCAGCTTGACTATCTGCGGCAGACGCCGCAAGTGCGCGATGTGCTGTTGAGTGGCGGCGACCCGCTGGCGCTCAATCCGCGTGTGCTGGAATATATCCTGTCGAGTTTGCGCGATATTGAACACATCGAGATTATCCGAATCGGGACGCGCGTGCCGGTGTTCATGCCACAGCGTATTACCAACGAATTCTGCGATATGCTGAAAAAGTATCCGCCACTGTGGATGAACATTCACGTCAATCATCCAAAAGAAATTACACCAGAACTGAGCCAGGCGTTAGAAAAATTGGCGTTTTCCGGTATTCCACTTGGCAATCAGAGTGTGCTGCTGGCGGGTATCAACGACAGTGTGCATATCCAGCGCGAACTGGTGCATAAACTGGTGCGTAACCGCGTGCGTCCGTATTACCTGTATCAATGTGATCTGGTGAAGGGCGCTGGTCACTTCCGCACGACGGTTTCCAAAGGTATCGAAATCATTGAAGGGCTGCGCGGGCATACCAGCGGGTACGCCGTGCCGACCTATGTGGTTGATGCGCCGGGTGGCGGTGGCAAAATCCCGGTGATGCCACAGTATCTCATCAGCCAGTCGCCGGGGCGGGTGGTGCTGCGAAATTATGAAGGTTACATCACCACCTACGAAGAGCCACTCGATTATGACCCGCACGCAATTGACACACTTGACCATGCGGCTGTGCATCGTCAGGAGCAAGGGCAGGGCGGTGTATTCGGATTGCTGCAAGGCGAGGCGGATGCCATCAAACCCGAAGGATTCGACCAGACCCATACCCGGAATGGTGTCGCCCATCGCTTGAATGCCGACGCGAAAAAGTGGCAGCGTCATCATAATCGTGGTCATTCAAGGGGTGTGATGTCCCTGCCGGAGATTTCGGTCAATGGCACTGGGCCTAGTGCAAATGGTCATTCTGCCAACGGCAATGGTAAGGTACAGGAGTAGACGATGCGGATAGCAGTGCTCGCAAATTTGAAGAAAAACGCACCTGCTTGGGAGGGGATGTCGCCCGACCAGTGGGACGATCTCGACAGCCCGAAGACGATTAACGCGCTGATCGAGGCGCTGCACGCAAGGGGACATGAGGCCGAATTCTTCGAGGCCAGTATTTTGCCGCCGTACAACCTTGTCGAACGGTTGACGCAGTATCAACCGGACCTGTGTTTTAATATCGCAGAGGGACATTTTGGCGATGGGCGTGAGGCACAAATCCCGGCGGTGCTGGAGATGCTGCGTTTGCCGTATACGGGCAGCAAAGTGTTGACACTGGCATTGGCGCTGGATAAACCCATGACCAAACGTCTGTTGTATTATCATGGCCTGCTGACACCCGAATTTCAGGTATTTGAACAGGCGGACGACCCGATTGATGATGACCTGATGAATGATGCGGGCGAACTGCGCTTTCCGTTGTTCGTCAAACCCAGTCGTGAAGGCACGAGTATGGGTGTGAGCGCGGAGAGTATCGTGCATACGGTGGCACAACTCCGTGAGCAGGTCGCGCAGCAGCTTGTTCGCTATAACCAACCGATTCTCGTCGAGCATTTTATTCGTGGGCGCGAAATCACCCTTGGAATTCTAGGTAATCTGAAGCCGACGATGGCGCGCCGTATCAATGACCGCACTGCGCCGCATGTTGTGCCCGATACGTTGACGTTTATGCCCCCGCTGGAAGTGGATTTGGATGCGTATGATGCAACTGAAGCCGGGTTGTATACCAATCACATGAAGACGGAACTGGCGGACGACTTCCGCTATCTGTGTCCTGCGCCGTTGAACGAGGCTATGCTGGCCGAGCTACAACTGCTGTCGGCGGCGGTGTTCCAGGTGACCGGGTGCAAGGATGTGGCGCGGGTGGACTTCCGGTTGGATGCCGAGAATGGTGATAAGCCCTATATTCTGGAAGTGAATCCGCTGCCGGGTTTGAATCCGGGTTATAGTGACCTGTGTTTACAGGCGCAGGCGGCTGATTGGTCTTATGAACGGTTGATTAACACCATTGTCGAGTTAGCCGCAGAACGGCAGGGATTGGCTGTGCGTGTCGGCTAACCTGCAAAGCTATAACAACGTGTGAGATGTGAGATTTGGGAGTGGGGCACTGTACTCACTCCTATTTGATTCTAATTTCACAGCGATTCCAAACAAGCGCGGACGGCATGTAAATCAGCAAAGATGTAATCGGTAATGTCGGTGAACGCCTCAGCAGATGTGTGCGCCGGGTCGGGTATGGCGAAGCAGGTCATGCCCGCTGCGACGGCTGCCCGGGCGCCGGGCGGACTGTCTTCCAATGCCAGACAGTTTTCCGGTGAGATGCCGAGACGCTCTGCCGCCAGCAGATAAATTGCCGGGTCGGGTTTGCTGCGCGGGACTTCAAAACCAGAGCAGCGAATGGTGAATACATCAGCCCAGCCCTGTCCGCGCATGTTGCTGTCGATGATGCTCATATCTGAGCTAGAGGCAATGGCGCGCGGGATAGCGTGCTGCTGCACATACTGCACCATTTCGTGCGAACCGGGTTTTACAACGGCGTGTTTGCTCATCAGGTCGAGGATGATTTGGCGAGCCTGTGTTTGTAGCGTATCGAAATCCACATCAAATCCATAGACAGCGCAAATGCCCATTAGCACTTCATCGGCACGTAAGCCCGTGAGGTGGGCGAGTTTCGCACGGTCATAGATTCCGCCGTGGGTTTCAACAATTACCCGATCCGCCATTTGCCAGACAGGTTCAGAATCAATGAGCAGTCCGTCCATATCGAAGATAATGGCCTGTGGATGGTTCATCTATTTAACCTTACTGGAGTGCCTTCATAACATCGCTTAGACTGGCAAAGATGTGTTCTGTAATTCCGTCAAATGCTTCTGCCGTGCTGTGTGAGGGGTCGGGTACAACATAACAGGTCATGCCGGCTGCAACGGCTGCCCGTGCGCCGTTGGGACTATCTTCCAGCGCGAGGCATAGCGACGGATCAACACCCAGTTCACGCGCCGCCCGTAGATAGACATCGGGCGCGGGTTTGCCATTGGCGTCGTCATCGGCTGAACAACGGACACTGAAGGCTCTATCCCATCCTTTGGCGGCGATGGTCGCATCAATGATGGACATCGGCGAACTGGACGCAATCGCGTGGGGAATGCCTTTAATGGTGACATAGGCGAGGATTTCATTCGCGCCGGGTTGCGATTTGACCTTTTGCGGAATCAGGTCGAGCATTCGATTGACCAGCTCATTGGTCAGGTCGTCAATGCTTTCGCTGAAGTTATACACGGCGCGCAATTTGGCGATGAACTCGTCCATCCGCAGACCAACCAACTGTGCGCGCACCTCATCCGTATAGGTGTGTCCGCGTGATTCAACTATTTCGACTTCGGCTTCATGCCAGACAATCTCAGAATTGACCAGCAGACCGTCCATGTCGAAGATGATGGCGGCGAAGTTAGGTCTTGATGTCATAGGCTTTGAATACTTCCTCAAATGTGTTATGCAGGTCTCGATTTTGAATGCCTGTTTGCCCGGCGAGAATCAGGCGGATGCCTTTTTCAAAGTGGGACTGGTGCGGTGTGCCAATGACGTGTTCGTAACCCTCGGGTCCCGCTGCCAACGGCAGGATAGGCGTGAGCGATGTGTTGCTTATAAACACTTCGGCTTCTTTTTTGACTTTCTCGCGCGCAACCACACCCCCATAACCGACAAACAGGTCAACGACGCTGCGTGTCGCCAAATCAGACGAGCCATCGCCGACCATCAACCGCCGCCCATGTTTATCACCCGCCAATTCCTGAATAATTTTGGGCTTGCCGCTGGTGATGGTCAATGGGCCTTCATCATAATCGAGATAGGTTTGCTTATGTTGAGTTTGGGGTTCATGATAGTGCCACCAGTCGCCGGACAATTCGTTGTATTCCAGTTCGACAGCGCGGATATTTTCGACAGGTACGCCTAACCGTCGCCCAAAACCTCGTACAGGTTCAGCCAGCCCGCCGCTGATGATAAAGACCGTTTTGCCGAGAAATTGTAGTGCTTTGATGACCGCATGAGCATCTTCAACAATCGTTTCCCAGTAGCGTTCTTCTATGGCTTTGAGCTGACCGCGTGTTGGGCGAATCGCGCGCAGGCGCTTGCCATAGACTTCGGCTAAGTCAAGGTCGCCGTTCATGGCTTTGTCTGTCAATAAACCCACACGCAGGTCTTTCCCTTTGAGCTTTGCCAGTTCGTCTATGCCTTCAATAGTGGACAGCGTGCTATCGCAATCGAAGAAAATTAGCTCGAAACTCGTCCAGCGAGAATCACTCATGTAGTGTGGCTTCCCCTCGTCCATCATGCCAGTTAGCATTATAGTGGTGTTAATCTCAATTGCAAAGCCGACAACCTGCGCGAAAATTGGCCTTATCTGTAACCGATTGGTCATGAGAAGGCTGTGGTATCATCGCGCTGGATAAATTGCAGCACAAGAACAAGGAGACCAGGGTTTGATACCTGTCGAACAAGTACAATGTCAGCCATTTCATTTGCGTGCGACCATACCCATAGATTATTTAGACGATTTTGGGCACATGAATATCCAGTGGTATGTGAAGTTGTTCAACGATGCTATCTGGCACTTGATGGCAGATTTAGGCATGGACACCACCTATTTTGAAAAGGAACAGGTGGGTGTAGTGGCGTTGGAACAGCATATTCGCTATCTGGCAGAAGTTCGCGCAGGGCAAACGGTAGCACTCCACAGCCGTGTGCTGGGACGTTCCGAGAAGCGCATGCACTTTATGCAGTTTATGATTAACGAGACGCAACAAGCGCTGGCGGCGACGATTGAAGTATTAGCCACACACTTTGATCGTAAGGTGCGACGATCATCCCCGTTTCCACCACCTAAAGCGCGTATCATTGACGCACGCATCCAACAGGACAGCCAACTGGACTGGCAGCCACCCCTCTGTGGCCCATTGATAGAAAAATTGTAGCATGACGTTTATCAAACAGATGTCATTCAACCGGGCGTATGTCGTCCTATCTATTGGGCTGCTTGCAGGATCAATCGGCCCGATTATCATCCGCTATACCCAGGAAAGTGCGATGCCAGCGACCGTGATTACGACGCTGCGACTGGTGATTTCTTCTGGCCTGCTCCTTCCGCTGCTGCTGCGTAACCATCGCCATGAGGTGCGGCGCATGACCCATCGTGAAGTCGGTTTGACTGTGGTGGCGGGGGGGGTATTCGCGGTGGGGATTATGCTGCTGGTGGCTTCACTGGAACATACATCGGTGTTGATTAATCAGGTGTTGGTGGGCACGAACCCATTATGGGTGGCATTGGTCGAAGTGTTTGTTTTGAAGGAGTTGTTGACTCGCCGGGTATGGATAGGCGTGTTTGTCACCTTGGCAGGTGGGATTGTGGTGGCGGTGGCAAGTGCGGGTGATTCAGCAGCGAACGATGGCGCGCTGCTGGGTGTATTGATGGCGCTGGGGAGTGCCATCTTGTCGGCCTTTTACTTCAGTATCGGGCGGATTGTGCGGGCTACCGTGTCTATCGTGCCGTATATGTGGGTGCTCTACACGAGCGGCGCAATTGCGGGGTTGGTCATTATTTTCACCGTTTCTGATTCGTTGACGGGTTATCCGCCAATTGGTTATTTTTGGGTATTCGTGTTGACGATTGTGGTGCAGATTGGGACGCATGTGTCATTTAACTATGCGCTTGGTTTTATCACCGCGACTTCAGTGACCGTCGCGGGTCAGGTGATTCCAATAGCCAGCGCGCTATGGGGATTTCTCATTTTGGGCGAAGTGCCCTTGATTTTGCAAGTTATCGGCAGCGGTGTGATTATTATAGGCGTGTTTATGGTTATTCGTGGTCAGTCGATAGAAAAGAGTAAATTCAGGCATGATAACCCCTGACCAACTCATGACGCTTCCGTTGTGTGTGCAGGTGACGGTCAAGCTCAATCAACTCGATCCTTTTGGTTATTTGACAGCCCATACGCTTGTCAGCCTGGCAGATGAGGCAGGTTATGTTTATTATGCCGAATTCGGCGTTGATGCCGCTTATTTTGAATCGGGCGTGAATGGGGCGTTTACGCTGTCTTTGATGCTAGACCGTTATGCGCCTGTTCAAGCTGGCGATACACTCGGTGTGCGGTATCGGTTGCTGGGTTATAGCTATAAACGGGTTCACTCAATGGCATTTGTGGTCAATGAAACGAAACAAGAAATTGCCGCAACAGTAGAATTGCTGGATTCTCATGCTAATCTGGTCGAACGACGCACAGCGCCCTGGCCTGATGAGGTCGCCGCACAATTGGCCGTCTTACTTGAACGACATCATGCGCTGGACTGGGAAGCGCCTGTGTGTGGTGTATTGCAGCCATAGGATGCGATGATGCCTTCATTGCCGTCTGTTTCGGATTTGAATGTGCTGCCATTGCATCATCAGGCGACGATAATTCCTGAGTACCTCGACTCAATGGGGCACATGAATATCCAATACTATCTACATCTCTATACACGAGCGATACCCTCATTTTATGCGTCGCTGGGTATGGATGAAACGTACTTTAGAAGCCACAATGGATTTTTCACCCTCAACCACTGCATTTCATATTATGCGGAGGTCCTCCTTGGCGAAACGGTTGCTATCCATTCCCGCATGGTCGGATATTCTGCTAAACGGCTGCATTTCATGTTCCTTATGGTCAACGAAACAACAGGTCGATTGGCCTCTACGCTCGAAGAACTGGACACGCACGCCGATTTGACTTTGCGGCGAACATCGGCGTTTCCTGATGTGATTATGACCCGTATACACCAGCGTTTCGCAGCGGATGCGCGACTGGATTGGCAAGCGCCGTTGTGTGGTGTATTGAATCCGTGAATCTGCTGGGAACTTGACAGCCCCTCATGATGATTTATAATCTAATCTTGATTCGATTAATTGGTTGAACTATTGCTATAATTACTCTCAAATTGCTTTTATCCCCGCAGGAGGCACTTTTGGCCCGCAAACCTGCTGACCAATCTGTTAGCCGTGATGAAATCATTCGTGCCGCTGCTGATGTGCTGCGTCGCAATGGTTATGATGCAACCACGATGAAAGACATCGCGGCAGAGGTGAATTTGACCGCCGCCAGTTTGTATCACCATTTTCGCAATAAAGCCTCGTTGCTGCTAGCGGTGCTGGAAGGTGGGCTAGAGCAGATTATCAACCGTTTAGAACCTATCGCCCGGTCAGATAGACCTGCTAAAGACCGATTACATGAGATGATTGCGCTGCACATTGCGTCTCTGGCGCGAAACACGGCAGTGGGCGCGGCGTTTGTGTTTGAAATTAAGTCGCTAATGCACATCAAAGTCCCTACACACAACGGGCGTGCTGCACACAATGAGGAAACCGATTCATTCGTCACGCGACGCGACGAATTTTTTGAACGGCGCGATTATTTTGAGAAATTGTTCCGGGATGTCGTCGAAGAGGGTATCACGGGCGGCGAATTTCGTCAGACAGATGCCGCGATTTTCTCTAAAGCGATTATGGGTGCAAATAACTGGTTTGGCGTGTGGTATAAAGAAAGCGGACGACTCACCGGGCCAGAAATCGGCCTTATTATGGCAGATACATTTCTGAATTCCCTTTTGAAATAAGCAACCTCTTCGGGCTATAAAACTGTGAGTGAAGCATGACCTTATTACAAGACAAAGTAGCAATTATCACCGGAAGCGGACGCGGTATCGGGGCGGCAGCGGCGCAGTTGTTCGCTGCACAGGGCGCGAAGGTCGTCGTGACGGACATTGACCCCAATCCTGCGGAAGCGACAGCGCAAGCCATTCAGAAAACGGGCGGAACGGCAGTTGCTGTACCTGCCGATGTGACTGATGCGGGTGGCATTGAAGAACTCATTGGTCAAACAGTGAATACCTATGGTGGCATTGACATCATTGTGAATAATGCTGGTTATACATGGGATGGCGTGCTGCACAAAATGACTGATGAGCAGTGGGATGCCATTCTCGCTGTGCATTTGACCGCGCCATTTCGTCTGATTCGGGCCGCTGTGCCCTATATGCGCGAGGCAGCCAAAAAAGAGCTTGCCAGTGGCGGTAAAGCCAAAGCGCGCAAAATCGTCAATGTCAGCAGCACGTCCGGCACACGCGGCAATCCCGGGCAGGCCAATTATTCAGCGGGTAAAGCGGGCATCGTCGGCTTAACGCGCACATTAGCGAAAGAATGGGGCGCTTTCAACATTCAGGTGAATGCCGTCGCGTTTGGTTTTATCGAGACACGCCTCACCCAGGCGAAAGAATCGGGCGATTTCACCGAACGCGAAGGCGAAAAAATCGCGCTAGGCATTCCCGACCAGATGCGCCAGATGGCCCAGATGATGATTCCAATGGGGCGCGCCGGGACACCAGAAGAAGCGGCGGGCGCACTTCTATTTTTTGCCAGTGAATTATCCAACTATGTGAGCGGTCAGGTATTGGAAGTGACAGGCGGTTTATAAATACGATATGCTGTCTGTATCAGAATCAGACTGTTAGCCACTGGAAATTAATTGATGGATAAAAAACCTATTTATCAAACTACCGCCATCGCAGCGCTGGTCGCATTGGTTTCTGTATTTATTCAAATCATCGGCGGTTCGTCTATGCCTGCGGGCGTCCCGGCACAACCCTATGGCGTCTCAATCGAAGATTTTGTATTTGGCATCGACAATGCGCCACAAACAGTCTTGCTATTTTTTGCAGGAGATTCAGCCTTTCTATTGAGTTATCTACTGGTCTTTGTGGGGCTGTTCGTGTTGACATCTGAACGCGCGCGTCCGTTTGCGTTGGTTGGATTGGCGCTTGGGGCCCTAACTGCACTGTTCGACTCGGCAGAAAATGCTTATTTTATCAGCTATGCCTTGCAATCGTATAACGGCGTCACTGTTCCTGAACCCGATACAGCAGCGATTTATGTATTGACCACGCTCAAATGGACGGCGGCATTTGGCACGTTGTATACGTTTGGTCTCATATTCCCCAGAGGCACGCTGTTGGAACGGGGTATGATGGCGCTGATGCTGGCATTTCCTCTGTTTGGGATTGCTGGTTTGGTTGAGCCGTCGCTAATCGCATTTCGTGGACTATTTTTCCTGGTTGGGATGCCGTTGTTCGCGTGGTATTTCTGGCAGAAGTCGAAGGCTGTTTGACTGAATTAGATCGTTCGTAATCGACGGTGACATCAATCGTCGTTTGGATGAAAGTCATTTAAAGAGGCATAAATGGTATCGTTTACACCAACTGAAGATCAACAATTGCTCGTTGAAACCATCAACCGCTATGCCAATAATGATGTGCGTGCGGTGGCCCACGAATCGGATGAAGCCAGTGAACCGCCAATAGAGGTTGTCAAAAAAGGCTGGCAAATCGGACTTGTGCCGTCGGGTA
>CAZTLI010000012.1:0-28920 GCA_964614375.1 uncultured Anaerolineaceae bacterium | reverse complement strand
TATAGTGAGCCGCTGCGGACTTCCACCGTATTGGGCACACTCGGACTGGGCGAAGCGGTGGTCATCATCGGCGGGCCATTGACCGATAATGAAACGCTGTGGTGGCGTGTGCAGTCCATCAATTTCACGGGCTGGATTGTCGGCGAACTGGAAGGCGTGCCCACACTTGGCCCCGCCACCGAACCGACAGGCTAACATTTAGCACACTAGCGGGTAGTCAGACGGCTGCCCTGTTTGTGTATCAACGGGCGGGTTCGAGCCAGTAGTCGAAGTTCATGCCTTCGACTGTCCAGCCAATGACGCCGTTATAGTCCACCTGCCACCACGAGAAATCTTCGGCGCAAATTGGCCCGTCCAGCACCCTCAAGACCGTCCCACCGGGCATCAAATCGAGAATGTCGCCGCGCGTGGAGGGGGTGGCGCGCAGGCGGTTGGGCGTGCCCGGTGTCACCCGCGCCAGCTGCCCCACAGTCAGGCGATGTGGCAGCCAGTGACAGGCCGTAATCGGCATCGTGAACCGCTGTGTGACCATACCGGGTGTGACAATCAAGTGATATTCATCGAGCGTGAAAACGTGGTCATCAGGCCATGTCGGAGGCGGCACCACCCACACATCCTCTCCGAGCATCGTGCCCGGTGGAAGTTGCGGCATGGGGACATCGTAATCGGCACACAACGCCCGATAATCCGGGTTATCCGCCCACGAAAAGAAATACGCCCGCTCACTTTCGACCATCAACGCTTCTTCCCGGCGATAGACCAGCACATCGTCCAACTGCACACCAAACAGCGACAAATGCCAGTCATCGGCGGAGTCGCCGCGAGTATGGCGGTCACGGGCTTGATACTGGGTCTCATCGTTGTCACGCGCGAATCCGTGCCCATCGGCGCGCTGCTGCTGCTGATGTTTCTGGCAGGCACAACCATCGTGCGGAATGCGCTGTCCAAAGGGCGTGATATTCAGAAGCACAAACCACAACAATCAGAATCTGCTGAAGATGCGATGACTATAGCCATGATAGACACAGAAACACAACTTCAGCAGGAGCGCGACAGGTAGAGCACTACACCTCATGCCCGATAATCGTATCCAGGGCGCGCAGGCTCATCCCCGTCGGCAGCAGGCGCATGACCGTATCCCGCAGCGGAGCAAGAAGCGCGTTGCCACTCTGGGCGATGCGTCCAATACGGCGCGATTGGCGCATGACGTGGTTGGCATGACGGCGGCGTTCATCATCATAGACCCACAATGCGCCATCTATCGTTTCATGACGGCTGATTTGTTTCGCCAGTACAATAGCATCTTCAATCGCCTGACACGCCCCCTGTCCCATATCCGGCGTCATCGCGTGGGCAGCATCGCCGAGCAATACCGCATGACCATTGACCCACGTCGGCAGCGGATCAATGTAATAGATGTCGTGCTGGAGGATGGCCTGTTCTGGCGTGGCGGCGATGATGTCGGCAATGGGTGTATGCCATGTTTTGAACCGTTCCAGCAAGAAATCAAGCCGTTCTCCGGCGGGGATATGTGTGCCTGCGGGCGCGGTATCTGTCGCGAACCAATAAATACGATTGTGCTTCAGTGGAACAAGGCCAAAACGCGACGCCCGTCCCCAGCTTTCGCCCCATTGATGCTGCGTTATCGCGTGGTCAAATTCGACCACCGCCCGCCATGCAGTGTAGCCTGCGTAACGGGGTTGACTGTTCGGCAGGGATTGCTGGCGCACCGTTGACCGGATGCCGTCTGCGCCAATTAAGGCGTCGGCAGTGACCGATGTGCCATCATGAAAATGGGCGGTAATCCGGTGGGCATTTTGCGTGTAATGGCTGAATGATTTGTTGTACTGCACACATGACCCCGCAGCCTCCGCCAGTTCCCGCAGCAGTTCGATGCGATGGACAGCATAATTGGATGCGCCATACCGCTGCTTGAGATCGGCTTGACTGGTGGATTGCAAGACCGTGCCATCGGCGCGACGGATAAGCCCGCCGCCGTCGCTGTAGCCAATATGGATGAGCATATCGGCAAGGCCAATCTTATCCAGTGCTTTGACGGCGTTTGTCCATAGGGTTAAACCCGCGCCCAATTCCCGCAAACTTTCGGCCTGTTCATAGACCTGCACCTCCACGCCCGCACGCTGTAAAGCGACAGCCGCCGCCAGCCCACCAATCCCCGCACCAATAATAACAACCGAAGCTGATTGCATAATCCCACTTCCCCCCTAATCCAAAATTTGCGGCTAACTATACTGTATAATTGAGGCGCAGTGGATACAGATATGACCCAATTACGCCACAGAAAGACTAGAGTTGATGCTGACATTGCAGGATGCTCTCAAAATTGCGCCGCTGGACGAGATGCGACTGGTCGCGGGACATGGTGGATTACAGCGCGAGGTGACGTGGGTACACAACGCGGGCGTGCCCGACGCCGCGGATTGGCTCAATGGGGGCGAAATTGTGCTGACGACGGCGATTAACATGCCCGATACCCGCGCCGCCCAGCGACAGTATATTTTGTCGATGATTGGTAAAGGGGTGACGGCGCTGTGCATTGCGGTAGGGCGGTATATTGAGCACATTCCCGCTGAGCTGCGTGAACTGGCCGATGAGTACGATTTTCCGCTGTTCGAAATCCCATTTTCTGTGCGATTTATCGACGTGGCGAAGGTCATCAACGAACAGATCACGCAGGAAAATGTGACGATTGTGCGGCGGGCGCTGCTGCTGCAACAAACCTTGACGCAAATCGTGCTCGATGGCGGCGGCTTGCAGGAATTGGCGGAAAAACTAGCCGAACTGGTCGGACAGTCGATCAGTATTGAGAATGACCGCTTCGAGCATATCGTCAGTTGCAATATCGGCGATGTGGATGAGGCGCGCCGTTACACCAATCTGCATGGGCGCACCAATCCGGCCTTGTTGGATGCGCTGGAAGTTCGCAGCGTCCTGCCCGAAATTCGGCGCACACTGCGCCCGGTGCATATTCCCCGTATGGCGGATGTCGGGCTGGAGATGGAACGCTATCTGGCGCCGATTGTCGTCCATGGCGAGATTTATGGTTATATGTGGATTATCGCCGATGACCACGCCCTGACCGAATTTGACCGAATCGCCATCAGCAGCGGCTCGACCATCGCCGCGTTGATGCTGCTGCATCAAGAATCGGTGCAAAATACCGAAGCCTCGCTCAAAGGCACGCTGCTGTCGCAATTGATTCAGGGCGAATCGGGACGCACCTCCATCCTCACCGACCAATCCATGCGTTATGGGGTCGATTTGCGCGTGTCTTATGTCATGATGCTGGTCGAATGTGAAGCGACAGCGCCCCAGCGCCAGCCCCGTTTGTATCAACAGGTGAATCAACTGGTGATGCAGCAGTCGTGGAGCGCCGTTGCGGGGCAGTTCGCCGGACAAATCGTGATACTGGCGCAGGCCAACCAGCACATCCCGCACATCGCGGAGCATCTTCAGCAGCATGTCAGTAACAGTGCCGCCTGTATGAGTGCGGGTCGTCCCGGCGCGCGCGTGGGCGTCAGCACCGTGTTAAAAGGGGCGGATTTTGTAGGCCGCGCCTATCAGCAAGTGATTGAAACCCTGCACATCACCCGCCAACTGCGCGATAAACGGCGTGTGGTCTATTTTGATGAATTGGGGTATCTGCACGCGCTCTATTATGCCGGCAAATCCAGCCTGGACGATAACCCGCTTGTACCCTGCCTGCGTAAATTGTTAGACGAACAACAGGCCGACCTGTTTAACACCCTCGAAGCCTATCTCGACGCGGGCGGTAATGGCGTGCAAACTGCCGACATTTTGCATATTCATCGCAGTACGCTGAATTATCGTTTGGCGCGCATCCACGAGATTTGCCTGCTCGAACTCTCCGACCCGACAGTTCGCATGAATTTGCAGGTCGCGCTTAAACTCATGCGCCTGTTTGCGGCGGAGTAGGTGGTCGGGAATTTATTATTCCTCAATACTTCGCACTAGTAATACATGCTAAATTATGGATAACTGCCGTTACGGAAAATTTGGCATTCATGGCGTGGAATGTATTGACTTTTAGACAAGGGTGCTGTGAGCACTGCTTTAGCCCCTTATTTGGCCTCCATTCATAACAGCAGTGAATAAGATAACATAAGGAGACATTTCAATGGGTATTACCATCTCTCCCCATCCCGATGACCCACACATTGTCCTCGTGGAATTCGATACTGTGTGGTCAGTTGATGACCTGATGACAGCCAACGCCCAGGCGGATGATTATGCGGCCTCGGTTGCTCCCCCGGTTTTTATCGTATCTCACATCCCGCCCGGTACGAAAATGCCTGCGGGTATCCTGATGCGAAGTCGTGACGTGATGAGCAGTTTGCATGAAAACATCGCCCTGTCCATCGTAGTGACCGATAGTACCGTGGTGCAGACCTTCTATAAACTATTTAGCACGCTCTTTAAGAGTCTCGTCCAAAAGCAGCGTTTGCTGATGGTGCGGTCATTAGAAGAAGCCTATACCACGATTGATGAATATCGCACGGTCAACGCGACTGAATAGTTGAAAGCGCACCACGTAACACCACCAACTCTAAACCCATCACCGGT
The DNA here is from genome assembly GCA_964614375.1 of uncultured Anaerolineaceae bacterium. Taxonomy (GTDB): domain Bacteria; phylum Chloroflexota; class Anaerolineae; order Aggregatilineales; family Phototrophicaceae; genus CAZTLI01. The sequence continues at coordinate 24,315 of CAZTLI010000012.1, read as the reverse complement.
CGTCTCCTGTTGCTCGATGACCTCGACGCCAGCGCCTGAGCGGACTACCTTGCAGCCATAAATTGAATAGCGCCCGGACAGCCGTGCTCTGGCTTATGATGCCAGCTGCCGGTGTGTGGAATAGGCAAAACAGGTGTGCAGGGTTACACTGTTCGCGTGACCCACTGCCCGCACCAGGAGACTGCATATGGCACTCAAATATACCGACAAAATTCTGCCGCTGCGCCAGCAGGCCGAAGTCCGCAATCGCTGGCTCGCTGAACGCCTTGATACCGTCATTCCCGAAGTCATGGCGCGTGAGGGCATAGATATGTGGCTGGTCATCGCCCGTGAATATAACGAAGACCCGGTGGTGATGTCGCTGCTGCCCGCCCCGGCGATGGCTGCCCGACGGCGCACGATTCTGGTCTTTAGCCGTCAAGCCGATGGCACAGTCGAACGACTGACATTGAGTCGTTATGGAATGCCCGGATTTTATGACAGCGGTTGGAATCCCGACGAGGAAGAGCAGTACGAGTGCCTCGCCCGCATCATCCGCGAACGTGACCCGGCGCGCATCGGCATCAATGCGTCGAAGACCTCGGCTTTTGGCGATGGCCTCTCCCACACCGAACATGAACAACTAACGGCGGCGATAGGCCCCTATGCCGAACATCTGGAAAGTGGTGGCAAACTGTGCATTGGCTGGCTGGAACGCCGCATCGACAGTGAATTACACGTCTATCCCGGCCTTGTGGCGATGGGGCACGAGCTTATCGCGCAGGCCTTTTCTAGCAAGGTCATCCAACCCGGAATCACGACGACGGATGATGTCGTGTGGTGGATGCGCCAGAAAATGCACGATTCAGGTTTGCAGGCGTGGTTTCAGCCCAGCATCGAAATTCAAGCGCCCGACCAGCTGGTGCAGAGTATGAGCGACAAAGCCCTCCACAAAGCACCGCCGCGTAAGCTCATTTTGCCCGGCGACTTGCTGCACTGCGATATGGGGTTTTATTATCTCGGCCTCGCGACTGACCAGCAGCAGCACGCCTATGTCCTCAAACCGGGTGAAAGCGATGCCCCTGCCGGATTAAAAGCGGCGCTGGCTGCGGGCAATCGCCTGCAAGATATTCACATGGAGGAGCTGGTCATTGGACGCACAGGCAATGAGGTCTTAAAGGCGGCATTAGCTCGTGGGCAAGGCGAAGGGCTGAATCCGATGATTTACAGTCATCCGATTGGTTATCATGGTCATGCGGCAGGGCCAACGATTGGCCTCTGGGATAGACAGGGTGGCGTACCCGGTAATGGCGAGTATCCCATTTATGACAACACCGCCTATTCCATCGAACTCAATGTCACGCACCCCGTGCCCGAATGGAACAATCAGGAGGTGCGGATTATGCTCGAAGAAGAGGCCGTCATCCACAACGGTCAAATCCGCTGGCTGCATGGTCGCCAGACGGCCTTTCATCTGCTTGCGTGATTGTCGATAGTCCAGATACTGTTTCGGCTAATCTACATCTGCCAGTGAGTCCGCCGCGGCCTGCCGTCTCTGATGGAAACGCTTAAAAAAGGCTTTCGCCTCGGCTTCAGATTTGACGATGCGCTTGCGCGTTTCCTGCGGCGTGACTTTCATCGCCACGCGCACCATTTGTTCTTGCAACAGCGTTTCCACGAGCAAAGCGATTGGAATATTGCTGAAGTCGTAATGCGTATTGGCGGATTGGCTGGCACGCTGCGCGGTACTGAGATTGGTGTTGTGAAACTTCGTCACCTGCCGGAAGTCATAAATCGAGCCATAGATGTCTTTGACATCGACGACTTCTAAAAACGTTGGCAGGAATTGATAGTATTGGACGGTGACTTGCGGCGAGAGTTCACCCCGATAGGTCACAACCGAAATGCCCGTAGCTGTATCGAAGGTGACAGTGATGAATTCGGTATCGAGTTGAGGAATGTTCATGATTGCCTCCAGCACAATCAATTGAACGCGCGTTATACCGACTATATCGTGTAATAGTTGCTTACGACATGAAGAGATACCCGTGAATTTACAAATTCATAGAAAATTCATAAATCCACGCTAGCGAATAAATTTCGTTCGACCCCTGATAATATTGCCCTACCACCTCATTACGTCGCTGCGTCGGCGGCATTGTTTTGTTGATGCCATTTCTTGATAAAATGCAGCGCGCCATCCATCGAATGGACGACCCGTTTGCGGTCTTGCTGGGGCGTGATTTTCATCGACATCCGCACGAACGACTCTTGATAGGCTGTCTCGACAATCAGCGCGACGGGGACATGACTGAAATCGAGTTCGTCATTGACTCGTCGGCTCTCGCTGCGGGTGGTGTTCAGGTTGGAATGGTCAAATGTTTCGACCTGTCGAAAATCGAAGATCGCGCCGCGCAAGGCATCAACGCTGAACGTTTCGGTGGCCTTCGCAATCCACGCATAGGTCTGCATCGTGGTCGTGGCATTGAGGATATTGCGATAGATGATACAGACAATGCCCGTTTCGGGATTCACTTCGGCTAACACATTCTCAGTTTCAAAGACATAGTGGGACATATCCTTAACCCCATTGACACCTTACTTTAGTGGATGATGTTGAGCAGGCAGACTCAACGCGAAACCGTTATCCAGTATGGAATCAAACCCCCTATAGTTAATAATATCGTTAATTTTTCGATTCTGCATTAAAATCATCGACGAAAATGCGAATTTGGCGCCAACCATCGCATTTGAATGGCCTGAAGGTGGAAGATAGAAATGGAGAGGGGTGGATGGCGATGCACTTGCGACACGACGGTCATCTAGCCATCACCGAAGTAGTAGTATTCCAGCACGCGGCGGACGAGTGGCGCGGCGACGGCGCTCCCATCGCCTGCATTTTCGACAATCGCCACCACAGCGATTTCGGGTTCTTCGACGGGGGCATACGCGACATACCACGCATGAGGCAGCCGACCATCACCCGGGGCGCCGGATTGTGCCGTGCCGGTCTTGCCACAGACGCCGCCAATCTGCCAGATGGGTGAATCGCGGAAGACATGGGTGGATGTGCCATAACTGGCGGACGCACCAAGACAGAGGCCTTCGCGCACCGTTGCCAGGACACCGGGACGCAAATCGAGCGTATCTTGTAACACCGGCTGCATGACATAGCTGAATTCATCGCCCGCTAGCCCGGTCTGGCGTACCAACTGCGGCTGATAATAGGCGCCGCCATTCGCCACTGCCGCCACGACCCGCACCATTTGCAGCGGTGTGACCTCGACATAACCCTGACCAATCGACATATTAATCGCGTCGGAGACGGTCCAGCTGGTACGTCCGGCGGTGCGTTCGCTCAACCAATCCGGGTCGCCGATTGTCCCGGCAGATTCGGCAATGTCGGTCAGGCCAGTGGGACGGCCTAAGCCCATCATCCGCGCATAGGTCGGCAAAATGAACGGGTCTATGCCATCGAGGGTAAAGCCAACTTCATAGAAATAGGTGTTGCAACTGCGTGCCAGCGCCTGCGCCAGATTGATAACACCCTGATTGACCGGACTCCAATCATAGCGGGTAAAATTGGGTTCGCGCTGCCAGCTTGTGGTGCAGTTAAATTCCTGATCCAGCGGATAGGCGCCGCTGTCCGTCACGGCAACGGCGTCGATAATCTTGAACGTCGAACCGGCGTTATATGTCCCCTGGGTCGCGCGATTCAACAGGGGATTATCGACATCGTTGATGATTTCCTCGCGCATCAAATTTGCCACTTCCTGCCCAATCGCCGGAAAGGGGGTGAAGGCATTGGCGTCATAGGTAGGCCAGCTCACCAGCGCCAGAATTTCGCCTGTGTGAATATTCATCACCACCACTGCCGCGCCCGCCGATTGTGGCCCCCACGCTGTGCTGGCATTGGCATACATCTCAGCGATAGCCCGCATGATGAACTGTTGTAAGTTCATATCTATCGTCAACCACACACTCTCGGCGGGTTGAGTCGCGCCTTCGGCCAGCAGCCGCACACGTCCCCCTGTGGGCGATTCCAATACCAATTGTCCGCCGGGACGCCCTTGCAAGGTTTCGTCCCAACTCTGTTCGACCCCGCTGCGCCCCAGTATCGACTCGGCATCAAACCCGCGGACGGCGGCATCGGCAACTTCATCTTCGGTCAAAAAACCCACTGTGCCGATGATGTGCGGCGCGAGACTTCCGTTCAAATAGCGGCGGGTATACCGTGTCCTGAATTGGGCGTTACAATCGGCTTCGAGGCGGGCGCGATTGTCACTATAGGGCGCAGGTTCGAGATCGCCGACATCGAGCAGCCAATCGGGGGATACATCGGTAAATTCAGCGCGAATCTCTTCAATGGGCGTCGCGAAAACTTGCGATAATGTGGCGATACACACCTCAAAATCAACCGTATTGTTCCGCACGACCTGTACGGTAATCACGCGCCCATTCTGATCAGCCAGGAGTTCGCCATTGCGATCATAAATATTGGCACGACGGGGAATCACCGGATACAGGCGTAAGCGCGCGCCACTGCCCATATCGGTGAACACGTCGCCAATCGTCCATGCCACCCGCCATTCATTCACGCGGCGGTCAAATATCAGGCGCATATCGCGATTGGCGTCGGTGAATTCGCCCACAATATTGGTGGTGAAGGTCACGTCATAATTGAAGACCATGACCGTCGGGGTTTCTGGCCCCAGCGCATTCGGGCGATAGGTCAGGCTTTCGAGCGTCATGATTTCGTGCGCGCCGGCATAGACATCGCGGAAACGTTCGAAGGTGACGGCTTCTTGACTGGCGCTGGAAAGCTGGCGGTACATCGCTTCGTAATCGAAGGCCGCCCACGCATCGAGGAACAGGTGCGCGCTACGATTCGCCCCGTCCATGCTGCTCAATTCGGGCGGCAGCGGCGTCGGACGCAGGGTGGGCAGGGTGATGATGTCGCCCCCACTCGACGGCGCGCAAGCAGACACCGCTACTATCAGCAGCGCGCCTAGCCATCGCCATGTCCAACGTCGTGTCATCATCAAGCAAAAAGCGGGGACATCCGCGCCCCGCCCCCTCTATTGACCAGAATAAACCGATTCCCCTATCCCCATTATAGTCATTTTGAGTTTAGCTAGCTACCGATGGGATGATATAGGTCTGAATCAACGCCATCATCGCCTGTTCCTGTTCGAGTGCAGGCGTCGCAAAGACACGATATTCAGCCGTCGTGACGATGACCAGATCGAGGTCGGGATAGATGAAGAGGATTTGTCCGGCATAACCCAGCGCCGCAAATGCCGGATACCCGCCGAAGAAGTCATGTTCGCCGCGCCACCACAAATAACCATAATTCGGCACCTCTTCATCCTGTCCAGTAGTCGTCAAGGTGACCCATTCCGCCGGGACGACCTGTGTCCCATCCCATAAACCGCCGTTGAGATACAGATAGCCAAAGCGCGCCATATCCCGCGCTGTGAGTTTGAGTTCTGCGCCGCCGATGTTGTAACCCGCCGCGTCATACGACCATTCAACCGCGCCAATACCAATGGGATTGAACAGATAGCGCCGCGCATATTCCAGCAGCGTGCGATTGGTCGCGCGGGTGAACATGCCCGACAGCAGTTGGGTATCGGCGGTGCTGTAGTTAAAGACTGTGCCCGGTTCATTCTCCAAGGGCAGGCTCAAAATATGTGCCATCTGGTCGCGGTCACTTTCCCACAACGGCAGCACCTGCCAGTTTTCCTCGCCCCAGCGAAGCCCGGAACGCATCATCAGCAGATGTTGAAATGTAATCGTGCGGCGGCTGTCATTGCGCCGATTCTCGAAGTATTCCGGGAACAATTCGCCCACTGTGGTATCGAGACTGTCGATGTCGCCATTTTCCAGCGCGATCCCGACCAATGCCGAGGTCACGCTTTTGGTCACCGAGCGCACACTGTGCAAGCTATCGACATCCGCGCCGTTGAAATACCGTTCGTAGACGATGTATCCGCCGCGCACCACCAGCACACTGCGGGCGAAGGGCAGGTCACGGGCAGCCACCGTGTCGATTTCCGCCAGCAGCGTCCCGTCCATGCCATAGGCTTCAGGTTCAGCCGTGCGCCACGCTTCGGTAGGCCAGTAATCACGCGGCGGCACAGTCTGCGCGCCCACACGCACGGTCATCAGACTCAGAATCGTCAACATCCACAGCACAATCCGCCGCATGAGCTATCCTCTACTTAAAGTCCAGTTTCAACAGTTGCTCTGATGACAGACAAGGCGGCTGATGCACGTTCACACTGTAATCGGGTCATCGGACACCGCACTGCTGTGTCTGCGAATCGATTTAGCTATCTATACGCCTGTCTCCAAACCCCCATCCCCGGCCCGCTGGCCTGAGAACCTGACACTTTTGTGCAATGTGTCGTTTGCGCCGCCAGAGACTGAAGTGGACAATGGTTGTCGTGCCAAACGCACCAAATACTGATCGTGTCAGCTTCAGATGACCTGTCTTTCGGGCAGCCGCACGTTTTAACGGGTGGCGGTACAAGCGCAACTGTTACCTGTGTATGTCTGCCTGAATGGGTCAGGTATTCAGCCACGAGAACAGGCAAAATGTCACGGATAGGTGAATAATCACGGTGTTCGCAAAAAACGGTGTTACCTGATTATGGTGTTAAAGAGCGTTAGCCCCTTGCACAACGTCATTCATGGCGTGTTATGGATTGCCGTTGATGTGCTGCTCTGCGCGTAACAGCGACCCCAATCCGACCGCCATCAAGCCTTCATTCCAGTGCATCAGACGGGTACGATTCGTCCCCAGACGCCCTTTCATATAATAGTAGCCGCCGTCCGGGGCGCGCATGGTGTTGATGGCCCAGTTGACCACCCGTTTAGCATGGTCAAGATAGCGGGAATCAACGTGCAGCGCCGCCCGCGAAAATGTGGTACAACCCTGCGCGGCGCTGTGAATATCGTGGGGCGCATCGACATTGTAACGATGCTTCGGTGTGCCATCGGGCAAAAACAGGTTGTTCAAATAAAAGTCTAACCCGCTGCGATAGGCTTCCATGACGCGATCATCGCCCGTATGCACCTTATAATACAACAGCCAATCCAGCACATTGCCGGTGTGATAGTTATCGTGTGTGACCGGACTGCTTTCCGGCGGATGGGCATAGTACCACGCGCCATAATCGGTTTGTTGATTGAGCAGGAATTGGATGTGGCGTCTGGCTTTATCGCGTAAATCGTCTTCATTGGTGTGTTTGGCGACCCATGCCATGATGACTGCCGCCAGCCCCTGATTATTCAACACAATCCACTTCGAGCCGGGAACATAGCTGATGGCGCGTTCGGTAGCGGTGTCAATGAGCGTGTTCAGGTCTTGCAGAATGAAATCGACACTGCTGCGCGCCGTTTCCAGATAGACCGTATCGCCAAGCAGTTCGTAGGCCGTCAAAAAGGCGATAATGACGTTGCCCGTCACGACGAGATTGGGGAAATTTTGCGGCGCGGTGAAACGCAAATTAGGCCAGATGTAATTATAACCGCACGACATGCCGCTGTAGCCTCTGGCGCGATTGTCCATCAGCCACTGTAAAATGTGCCGCGCTTCGGCGATATACCGGTCTTTATTGGCGGCGTCTGTCTGTGACGCGAGCAAATGGCCCAGCGCGAACAGCCCCATCGCTTTGGGATTGATGCCCTTCTTGACGGCAAACAGCGGACGCACATTCAACGGAAAACGATAAACGGCCTGCGCCATTGCCCATTGCAGCGGCGGCAGTCCCAGAGACAGCATTCGCAGGAACGGACTGTTCATCGCGTCGAATTTACTGTATCCGGCGTATTCCTGCGCTTTGCCATAGGCCAGCACAGCGCGCAGCGCCTGTTGATAGTCGAGGGATTCAGTCGCGGCGGGCATAGGCATCTACCCGGTCGATAATGAACCGGGTCACGTCGGTCTGGTCTGCCATCATCGTCTGATGACGCATCCGAAATAAATCGGGCGAATTGGCGTCGGCGAGCAATTTTTCGGCACAATCTAAGGCTCTGGCTTGCAGGGCATTTTCGCCATTGAAATTGAACACCATCTTATAACGCGACTGCAATTCATCGGTATAACCACGACTCGATGACGATAGGAATATCGCCGGGACGCCAAGCTGCGCCGCTTCACTCGCCATGGTTGCGCTTTCGCCAAATAGCAGGCGCGCATGAGCGACCACATGATGCACATCGCCCACCGCCCCCTTCACCGCGTATTGTTGCAGGTCGTCGGGTAGCGCCGACTCGCTGCTGATGAGGACGCGCCCATATTTACGCAGTCTTTCGACCATCGTGTATGGGTCGGTGACGCCATAATCGCCCACATCGTGATGACTCTGCCACGAGACCAGGCGCACGAACGTAAACGGGTCGCCCACGCCTAAGCCTTCAACCGCCAGCTTCGTCGGGTCGGGCTGGAAGCGATTGGGATGCAGATAGGCGAGTTCGTGATAACCGTCGTAGCGTTCCTGCTTCGCGCCGAGGTCATCGCTATAGGCGCGCGGGGTGAAGATTCTGGTCGCCAGCGGATAGGTGATGCGGTTCGATAGTCTGGCATGTTCGGTGTCATAAAATACCAGCGACGGTATCCCTTGCAGCTTCGCGCCCGGCGTGATGAAAGTCCCGGCGATTGCCACCACCACCTGCGAACGCTGCCGCCGCAGCGCCCGCCACACGCCATAACTGTGCTGCGCCAGTTCAATCGCCAGCCCCGCCAGACCCCCGCGCGCCCGCGTCAGACAGGTATAAGGCCAGCCGCTTTCGTCCAGCAGTTGCAGCGTGAGGTCTTTATCCCGCCCCAAAATTTGCACATCGTCGCCCCGTTCGATCCAGAAGGCGATGGCGTGTTTGAAAAAGTGAAAATGCGCCGGATGGGTTATATCAACAGTGATTCGCATTGCGTAAAATCTATTCTCGATTCAAAAACCCAACAGCGTATTCAATGGCACGACAGTGGCGTTGGCGGGCGCGGTCACAGGTGGAGTCTGGTTGTGGTGGCGGATATTCAACGTGGCTTCGCTGTGCATGTTGCCCGCCAATACGCCAAATCCAATCGGGTCCGGGCCGCTGAGGACATCGAGTTGGGCATCTGTCGAGGGCTGCCAGTCGATAATCAGCACCGCGTCATAAACGTAATAGTCTTCTGTGCCGATGACCTGCTGCATGGTCAGCGTGAGTCCGGCGAACAATTCGATATAGTTGTTGACTGCCGTTTCCAGTTGCGCCTGCGAGAAGCCCGCACCCAGTCCTTCAGTTTGTATGAAAAGAAGAAATTGTGTCGCCACTGACTGGCGGATGAGCGGGTCGGCGACGATGTCGGCAAAGGCGATGACCTGTTCAAACACCGCCATCGTCTGCCCATCCATCTCGATGTCATCCACGCGCGTCCATGCGGAAAAATCGGGCGGGGGCATCGTTCGCAGCAGCAGGAGCGAGGAACTGAGCACGCTGGCATCCTGTAGTAAGATTTCGGCGATGGCGTCGGCGTAGTCTATCCCGAACCAGCCCAGCGGTGCTTGCCCTAATGAAGGGGTCAATTTATCGGTGTTCAGATAGAACACGCCATCGACGATACGGAAATCGAGCGTCCCGATTTCATCCACAGTCGAAACACCTGTCAGCCCGCCAATTTCGCCCGGCAAAGTGAACAAGAAGCTCATATCCAGCGAACTGCCGACCAGCACGCGCACCAGATTATCGACCACCGCCGCATCTGTAATCGGGCTGTTGATGAGGTCGTTATAGGCGTCCCAGTCTATGGTGAAGCCGCCATCGCCACGTATTTGCGCGCTGACGACATTACCGCCCACACCCGAATCCACTGTGATGCGGACATCCAGATGCAAGATGCCGGATTCAATCTCGCCCATCACCGCGCTGGATTCAGTGAGCAGCGCGCAATCGGACTCCGATAAATCGCCGCAGTTGGCATCCTGCGCGCGTGTGACGCCGTGAATCCCGATAACCAGCAGCAAGACGCATACAAGCCGGATTAAGCGCATGGTCATGTCTACCTCAAGCAGTCTATGAACAGGTGACAGGCATTATAGGCCATTTTGAAGCACAAAGCGACACCCGCGGCGGGCGCAGGGTCGCTGGCTGGCTATAGATGCGGTTGTATTGATGCGGTTGTTACACCGCGTCCAGAATGCTGGTTGGCAAGGTGGCGTCTACGCTTTGCAGCAGTTCCAACGCTTCGACATAACTGTCTACCAGTTGGAAGCGGGCGCGGTTGATTTTGGCGACCATCGTCACCATAAACTTGACCATCGGGTTCATATCGCCAATGACGATCTGCCAGCCCATCGCGGGATGGTCAGGCGCATCCATCGCGCTGAGATGTTTTAAACCGGGCAGACCATCAATATCACGGGTATCAAACAGGAAATGGATTTTCGTTGCGGCGGCTTGTTCGAGATAGGCCAGCATTTGTTGGTCGAGGTTGACCACTTCGTCGGGCGATAGGTAGCCGCTGCCTTCGATATACGCGATTCGACCTTCAATAAGCCATGTGAGTGAGTACATTGTAGGGCATCCTTGTTAGTGATTTCACATAATTTTATTGTAGGGCGCAAAGCGGCATACGCTCATGAAGTATTTCGGAAAATTTCATGAATTTGTGCTGCCTGATGCAGTCAGCGCCTATGTATCAATGAGAGGGAATCAAACAGCCCACCGTTACACGTCGATAGGCTGTCTGGTGTTGGAGATGCACCTATGCTGCGCCTACTCTGATTGTTATTTCATCCGCCCCAGTGCATTCGCCACCCAGTGCATCCCTTTATGGAATCCATCCGGGTTTAGGAACATCATCGGGCAGCCTGCATCAATGACATTCATACCGGCTTCACGGCAGTGGGTAACGGCTTCTTTGGATACACTCGACCCCATAAATGTGTTGTTGTGCATCCACACATGCTGGATTCCCAGCCGTTCGGCCTCATAAGCGATTTGCGCCGAGATGTCCGGGCTGTTCATGATGAACACCGCGTCCACACCACCGGGTATCGCGCTCAGATTGGGATAGCAGGGGTCGCCATGCAGCGCCTCCGCTTCGGGATGCAGGGGAAAGACCTGATAGCCATTATCGCGGAATTTCAGATAAACCGCGCCCGCGCCGCTGTCCTTGGTGCGGGATAGGCCGCTGATGGCGATGCGCCGTTGCGCCAGAAATTGTTGCACCTTTTCTTTGTGACTTAAGTTTGTCATCTCTTTGATGGTCATTTTTTATCTCGCTCACCATTGCACTAACGTCATCCATGAGGATAAATCGCGCAGCCCCGTTGCCCTAGTGCAAGGGGTCACGGCTTCTGTGGATACTTGTCATATTGTGTGTTACACCAATCAATAGGACAGGCAGCAGCGAAAGGCGTGACCATCTTCACTACCCGCGCGCGACCGAAACACAGACAATGAGTCACAATTGATGATTAAACAAGGAAAGCTCGCCATGAATATCCTCGTTGTGTATCAAAGCCGCACCGGACACACCCGCAGCGCTGCTGAAGCAATCGCCCAATCCGCCCGCGCGATGAAGCACACGGTCACTATCAAGTCGGTAATTGAAGTCAAAAAGTCCGATGTCGAGACGGCGGATATGCTGTTTATCGGCACATGGGTGCAGGGCTTTATCCTGTTTGGCGTTAAGCCTGCCGGGGCAGACCTGTGGGTGAAAGCGCTGCCGTCGTTGGCTGGCAAATCCGTCGGCATCTTCTGTACCTATGCCTTCCATCCGCGCAGCAGTCTGCAAAAACTCGCAGACTTGCTAGCCGCACGCGGCGCGATGATTGTGGGGCAGCGCGCTTTCCATCGTCGTAATCCCACCGACGGCGCCGAATCATTCGTCCAACAGATGTTGCAAGCGGCTGAACAAACAGCGGCTTGAGGTGAGGTTCAACAATCCAACCACCTATTCCGGCGCATCGACCCAGCCTTCGGCGTGCAGGACGGTGGAATAGGGCATGTCGTGTGTTTGGGGGATGAGGCGGGTGTGGATAGTGACCGTCTCGCCCGCCTGTAATGCGTCTGTGACAGTTAACATCCGGTAGCCAATGACCCGTCCGCCGCTGTCGTACAGGGTGATACTCAGACGCACGGCATGAATCACGCTGTCTGTGGGATTGGTGACTGTCGCCGATAGTGTGTATATGGGGCCGTTCATGACGCCATTGACCGATTCGATGCCTAATGACCGATAGGCGACCTGTGTAATCGGGTCGGCGCGCAGCAGCGACACCGCAACCCCATCTATCGCCACATCGTCTGTGATATTTGCAAACAATGCGCGATAGGTGGCGACCGTTCCGGGCGTGATGAAGCGGCGTTCGGCGCTAATCACCTGTGTCGCAATCGTCTGCCCATTATGTCCTGACAACTGTACCACGACTACGACCCGGCCTACGGTGATGTCCAATGGATTTTCGACTGTCCCGAAGCACAGGACTCCACCGGTAGCGCGATGATAACAGGTGGGCGACGAGAGTGTGACGGCCTGCGGTTGCGGTGTCGGTTGGATAGGGATGCCAAATTCAGAATTTTTGGGCGCGGGGATGGTGATTTGCTGTCCGGGTGTGAGCCAATTGGGGATGATGAAGCGATTGGCTTGCAGAATGTCGGCGAAGGGTACATCAAAACGGCGGGCGATGTCGGGCAGGCGGTCATCGGGGCGTATCGTATATAGATAAGGCGTTGGACTGGCCTCCGGGGTGTGAAAGGGGCGCGGGGTGGGTTGTAAGTAAGCCACCGGTGTGGGCGATGACACAACAGTCACAGGAGTTCTGACAATCAGGGTGACCGGGGGTTGCGTAGTGGAGACGGGTGGGGGCGTGTCGTTGGTCTGGCTGCATCCTACAACCCATACGCTGATGAAAATCGCCAGCAGTTGCCGCCAACCCCAGAATCCCATCGGGTGCGCTTATCCCTCATTATCCCGCGTTATCCCACATTATACATGGAAGTTGGCCTTTTGTCCTTAAAGATTGGACTATATCTGTAGTATATTTTTCCCATCTTCGTTCATGAACGGGAAAATGAGGCACACTATGCGCGATTCAACGCCCTTAGAGGCACAGGTTGGCGCACGATTGACCGCGCGCGGATTGACGGTCTGCGCGGCGGAGTCGTGTACAGGTGGATTGGTGCTGAGCCGGTTGACGGATGTGGCGGGCAGTTCGGCGTATGTCATGGGCGGTATCGTATCTTATTCTAATGAAGCCAAACACAACCTGCTGCACGTCGCCAACGATTTGTTGATGACACACGGCGCGGTCAGTGAACCGGTTGCACGGGCGATGGCGGCGGGCGTTCGAGCGGTATTCGACACCGATTATGCCCTGAGTGTGACCGGAATCGCGGGGCCGGGCGGCGGCACAACCGATAAACCCGTCGGATTGACGTTCATCGGGCTGGCAGGTCGCGCCGGCATCATTGCGGTGGAACGCCATGTATGGGATGGTGACCGCCTCGCCAACAAGGTATCCAGCGTCAACGCTGCCCTAAATTTACTGCTGCGGACGCTGCAATCAATCGGATAGTGGCAGCCTTATATCCCTATAGCGAATGCACGTTCACACTGTAATCGGGTCATCGGACAGGGCGTGCCGTGTCCCTACAAACCCGTTTACAACTGGCATTATTCGCAAGGATACAGCAGTGGGTGTCCGCGTGATTCTGTTAAAGACCATAAGCCATGCGCTTACGGCGGTTTAGCGGCAGCCTGTGCCGCGCTTGCTGGAATTGTAATAACCATCAGCGCCAGACAATTGTTAGCACCACACCTGCGCGGATGACCCCTAATGAGACACGCAGCACGGATTAGGGTACAATGAACCGACCCGCGGTTGTATCGGCACGCAGGCGCTGGATCGAAGGGGGATACCATCCACACCGGGGACGCTATTGGTAACAGAGACACGCTATGATGATTTATAGTCACATCATCGACGGGTTGTATATGTCCGGCGCGAATACACTGGCCTATCCTGATGCGCTGCGTCAACAGTGTATCACGCATGTGCTGAAGCTGTTCCACACGCGCGAGTTATCGCAGTCCATCAACCCTGTGCCCAACAGCCCCCATCTGGTGTCGGTGTTCGCCAGCATTCCGCAGGATTTTACGCTGCACGACCATCCGCTATCACCGGGCGCGGCGGTGTCGAAAGCCAATTTTCAAAAGTTGATACAGCAGATGGACACATGGGTGATGGCGGGACAGCGGGTGCTGGTGATGTCGCACTATGGCATGTGTCGTGCGCCCTTGTTAATAACAGCTTATATCATCGCCCAACGCCATTTCACGCTGCCGGACGCCTTGCGCCATTTACGCGCCAAATATGCCTATCCCAGCCTGACCCGTGATGAACCCGCCTGGCAGTCGCTGCTGGATTGTTATCGCCTGCCCTATACCGTTGACGACATCTGGCGTTTCCTATCCTAGTTAGCAACCCTCTATAATCACCATAACGCTGTTTGTCCAATTTCTGTCGTCGAATTTCGACATATCTGATAGGAAATTTGCTGTGTTTTCCGGGTGTGGTGCGGCATAATAGGACTGCCTCTGAAACCAACCAGTGAAAGGACAGCGCAGATGGCTGGTCAAGGTGACGCCGATAAATGGACACATACCACGTCGGAGATTTACCGCCGTCTCGCACAGGTTGCCGTCCCGTCGCGTCAGCAGCAAATCGCCACCTTGTTGACGTTGATGCCGTTTGATGCCGATAAACGTTTTCGGGTGGTGGAATTGGCGTCCGGCGAGGGACGGTTGTCGCAAGCGATTCTGACCGCCTTCCCCAAAGCGATCTTGCTGGCGCTGGATGGCGAGAAAACAATGCGCCGCGAAACGATGCACCGTCTGAAACCGTTTGGGGATCGTGGCAGTGTTGACGCTTTTGACATCGTGCGCCCCGATTGGTATGCCCATCTGGACAATGCCGATGTCGTGGTCTCGTCCCTGTGTATTCATCATCTGGACGACAAGGGCAAACAGCACTTGTTCAAAACAGTGCAGCAGCGGCTGTCGGCGCGCGGGGCACTGCTCATCGCCGACCTTGTGCAACCCGTGAACGCGCAAGTCCTATCCTTCTTCGCATCATCGTGGGATGAATCCGCCGAAACACAGTCGATGCAGCACACGGGCGGACGCGACCTCTTCCACCTCTTCGAGAATGAACACTGGAATTATTATCGCTATCCCGACCCCTTCGACAAACCATCTCCCCTGTTCGACCAGTTGCAATGGTTGAAAGCGGCGGGATTCGCGCTGGCGGACTGCTTCTGGATGCAGGCGGGTCACGCGATTTATGGCGGTTATCAAGCCGGGGCGGGCGACGGCAGTGTCGCCTATGAAGATGCGCTGACCATCACCCGAACTGTGCTGGAGGATCATTAAGGTTATCGACATCCGGGTACTGCTGCGACTCATCACTATCGTCACGTTGATTTGCGCGATTAGCATTGGCGTTGTGCGGGCGCTGGCCTATGACACGACCTACTACAGCGCGCTGTATACCACCCTGACCGACCCGCCGCCACCGAGCGCGGCCTGTTTGCCGCCGTGTTTTATGGACGGGCGGGCGCGGGCATCCCTGGCGCAAATTTTGATGGTGCTCGGTCAGCCACAACGATTGGTCGTCTATTATGCGGTTGAATCGCGATCACTCTTCTTCGAGGCGGAATATCCTCAGCATGATATTGTGCTGGTGGGCGGGTTTGAAGCCTGCCGCATCACCCAACCCGAATTCCGCGCCATCACCTATCGGCTCGAAATTCGTCGTCAATCGTTCGACAACAATCGTTCGCGTTTTATCCCCGCCTATGAATGGGTCGGCACAGGCGGATTTGCCCATTTCGCCACCATCGACTTCTGCCAGCGCCGTCATTATTGATGGCCCGTCAATCGACACGCCCATCGGCCTGTGCCTATGTTCCCCAAGATTGAACCCAAACCCATCTGTGCGCGTAGTAATGGGCAGGTGATGGGTTAGACAGGGATTGAGGCAAGATGATGGCCGTGACTCGTCGGATAGTGACAGAAGAAGATATTCAGAATGACGTGTTTTCGACCCCATTAGACAACACCACATCGGCGGATATTCACATGGGCGTCCCGATTGAAGCGGCCTACATTGGCGCACTCATGCGGGACAGCCCCAATCTATTCGAGGCCGATGTCGATTATCTGGGCGACATGACCTTTGACGTTGAGGCAGCCGCTACGCATAAGAAGCTGACACTCCACGAAGAACTGCGCCATGTCCGTCTGCGAACGCGGCACGCATTGGAATGGGGAATCGGCATTCACCCGACCATCCCGGCTGCATTGACGACGCATCTCAGTTCGGGCGCGATACAGGCCGACCTGCGTCGTCTCCAGCTCACGGGGTTTAATGCCCATGTGAGTTCGGGGGCATTATATGCGTGGCTGCCTGCATCAAAGACGCCTATCGACACCGGCTTCCACCTCAGTTCCGGTCATATCAGCATCCACACCAGCGAAAATACGCCACTAAACTTGCGAGGAATCCACCTGAGTTCGGGCAATTTCGACTTTTATGTGGCGGATGGCGTCTCGTTCAATACCGCCCTGCATGTGAGTTCGGGCAAGGTCAACGTGATGCGAGCCGCCGGGGTGGCGCTGCGTGTCCATGTCGAACGGATGAGTTCGGGCAAGGTGCGCCTGCCAGAATCCTTCGAACGCATCGCGGGCGAAAAACGCAAACCCGGCATCTGGCAAACACCCGGTTTTGACAGCGCCGCCAAACAATGCAGCCTGACCATCAAACTCAGTTCGGGCAAAATCACAATTTACGACCCGGAATAATCAGCCACGCCGGGCGAGTTTGAACCGTTCGCGCGCCCGCTGCGTATACAAGAGTAATCAGAGACACAAAAATCAACTGGATTAAAGAGGAGCAGATTCATGAGCAAACGCAAAAAGAGTAGCTGGCAAGATGAACTGGAAAACCTGGGCGAACGCATCGCGGAGAAGGTCGGGCGGGGGCTGGATCGCATGGCGGATCGCATCGACCATGTTCGCATCAAAGTGGGGACAGACGCCGATTTATCCGACCTGATTCAAGAAGCACAATACAGTGAATCTGTCGGCGATGCCCGCACTGCCGTCGTTAATCTGCACATGGGATTGGGCAAGCTCACGGTGACGCCGGCTGCGGATGACGACACGCTGTTTAGCGCCAATTTGCGCTATGTGGGTGAGGCAGCCTTCGATGTCAGCGGTGGCGATGCGGAAAATCCCACCAAAACCGTCACGCTGCGGCAAGAAACGACGATGATCAAATTCAAGGGGCGTTTCTCTACAGACCGCCATGAACTGTATACCCATGTCCAGCTCAATCCCCGCATCCCGACCTTTTTAACCCTGAACGGCGGTGTATCGTCGTCAGAATTGGATGTACGTACCATCCAATTGACAGGGCTGCGTTTCGATGGTGGTGTGGGCGAGATGAAAGCCTATTTGCCCGCCATGCCAGACCCGTATCGCGTGGCGGTCGAGGGCGGCGTCGGCAGAAACCGCTTGTATGTCCCCGAAGATGCCGCTATCGCCATTGATATTGACGAAGGTGTGGGCGGGACGGTGATTTATGTGCCCGAAACGGCAGCCGTCAGTCTGGAAGTGACCGGGACAATTGGCGGCGTCAGCGTGCCCGACCATTTGCAGGCGGTACGCCAGGAACGGCGCTTTGTGAAAACCGGCGGCCTCTGGCAGACCGAAAATTATGCCGCAGCCAGCCGCAAAATCACTATTCGTGCGGACGGCGGCGTAGGCGCGCTCAAAATCCGTACCACACCGGAAGACGAACCCGTCATCGTTTAGGCGGATGGCAGAATCCCTATCCATCTATAAGGGCGCGTCGGGACAGGCGCGCCTTTTGATTTCAGTTTTCATGGGCGTGACCCATGTCGCCCTGCGGCACAGCAAAGGCATGATAATCGCGGCTGGCTTCTTGCCGCCAGTTACTGCCCTAAAAGACACCTGAACCGCAAACGGTAAGGGCAAACGTTTCAACGCACAGCGCGCAGACAGGCAGCGCGAAGCATGGACGCGCAGATCGGCACGCCCCTACGCAACCGAATAACACATCGGCTCATCGCTACTTTACGGCGCGCAATCGCTGCGCTGGTGTATAATGCGGTGTACAAGTTCCCCATGTGAATAAGGAGCGTGCATCGTGCGTCGAATGCTCAGTATCATTTTACTTGTTGCAATCTGTCTTGTTGGCCTCGCACTCACCCAGGATCACAGCGGTGTGCGGGCACAAGACGCGCCTGTCCCCCAGACGACAGAAGAACCCGGCGGTCAACCCCCTGTACCGCCGCCCGACGGTGGCGAAGCTGTTGACCCGGAAGTTGGCGAACCCGCTGTCCAACCGACTGAACCCCCGCCGCCCGGTACAGCACTGTTTGGCGATGCGCTGCCGATTCTGGTCAATGCCCGTAACGACATCGAACTGCTGGCGACCAGCGAATTGGGGCGCGACCGTCCCGATGGCTGGAGTGGCAGTCTGGACATCAACGACCCGCAGCTGCCCATCTTCATCCGTCTGGACTTAGAATTGCTGGCGGGCACACTTTTGGGCGCGAATACCCGTCCTGATGGTTGGTTCGGCGCTGTTCCCGGCACGACGTTTACTATCGCCCGCGACATCCGCCACGACATCGAACTGCTGGCGGTCACGGTGCTGCCAGAAGGTTTTGTATTGCCCGGTTGGTCGGGGGGTGACCCGCTGTTCGCCTGCAATCGCTCGACGCAGACCCTGGTGCGGATGCTGGAAATTGGCGGCGTCTTCACACGGCCTATCGCGCCCGATAATCCCGACTATTGCAATCAAATCGAAATTGCCGCTGTCGGCTTTGCCGAAAATACGCTGCTGAGCAATGTCGCGCCCGGTGGCCTGTTCTCGTTCGATCCCTTCGCCACCCCACCGGTCTATACGATTAACAGTGATTTTGCCGTCGGTTTCCTCGATAGAGGCGCGGCCTTGCAAGTGGGCACCGTCCCCAACGGCACGGCGATTACACCGCTGGCGCGCAGCGCGGCACAATTCTCGCGCATGATGTTGATTCAAGGCGATAACTTCCTCGTGTTCGTCAACTACAGCGATACCACCGTGACACAGGATGAATTTGAAGACTTGCCCGATGTCGATACCTTAGGCGCAGAAACCTACTGCGCGGCGGATTGGTGCGGCGCGGGATAAGCAGGGCGGATAGCGGGCGCGATGAACCCGACCTTGAAAAATCGTCCGCTATCCGGCATCATGGTTCCATTCCAATGTGTATCGTCACCAGCTGCTGCATCCGGTGCGGGTTGTAACCCAAACCAGTTTGTGGCACAGTGACTCAGCCAAGGAGAGATGAGCATGGCGGGCAAACGCAAAATCACCACCGTCAAGCCGCAGTTCGGTAATAACCGCCCCTTCTCATTGAAAGCCACCCGGCGGCAGTTCAACCCGAATCTGCAAAGCAAGCGCATCTATGTGCCCGACCTCGACCGGTTGGTGCGGGTGCGCGTGACGGCAAAAGAACTCAAAACCATCGACAAAATCGGCCTGCGCGCCTTCCTCAAGCGGCAGGGCAAAACGCTAGAAAGTATCCTCTAGGCAGTCGTTTTTCAGGCCGATCTCAGACGATGCAACCCCACAGACGCGGTGACACTCGGCGTCTGTTTTGTTGTTGCAATTTCCCGGCAAAGCCCGGCGGCTGGTCGCCATAGAGGTGCCGTACCTGTATAAACCCGTAAAAATCACCGTAGCATAATCGCCCCCAGCCAGCACACAGGCGTATTATGGGCCATGCACATGGGCGCGCATCTCGCAGTACAATGGTGACAGCGACTATCACCTGAAGGGAAAAGAAAATGTCTGGATGGTTTATGCGAATGACAGTGGGTGGCGCGTTGATGGCGTGCAGCTTGCTGTTCGGTTCAATCATGCCTGTGCCCACGCACGCCCAGGACGGCGCATCGGTGCTGACTGCCGACCATGACCCAAAGCTTGCGACGGATTGGATGCTGCTCATTTACGAATTGGTGCGCGATGAGGTGGTCAATGCACCCGCAGCCTCGCGCGTCTATGCCTATAGCGCCGTGGCATTGTATGAGGCGGTGGTCTTTGGTATGCCCGATAATTTCTCAATCGGCGGACAGTTGGCGGGTTTGCCGCTGCTGCCGTATCCCGAAGACGGATTGGAATACGATTGGCCTTCTGTCGCCAATGCCTCGATTTCAACAGTGGTTCGTGGGCTGTTTGAGGACGGCACAGACCAAACCCGCGCCCGGATAGACGCGATGCGCGAACAGCAAACCGCCGCGCGCATGCAAGCAACCGATGCTGAGGTGGTGGAACGGTCACTGGCCTTGGGCGATGAAATCGGCGCGGCGCTGCTGGTATGGATTGCCGACGATAATTACGAATCCACACGCAGTCTCGAATATGACCTGCCAACAGGCGACCCCGCGTGGTGGGTGCCGACCAGCGAAGGCATGAGGGCGCTCGAACCCTTCTGGGGGCAAATCCGGCCTTTTGGTTTGACATTCTTTGAAGAGTGCGCGATTCCCATGCGGATGCCCTTTAGCAGCGAACCCAACTCGACCTTCTATCAGCAGGCCGCCGAAGTCTTGCAGACATCAGACCGCCTGACCGATGAACAGCGCGAAATCGCCCGCTTCTGGGTCGATACACCGGGTATCACCGGCGCGCCATCGGGGCACTGGGTGCTGATTGAAACGCAAATCGCCGAACAAATGGGACTCGACCTCGCCCGCACGTCGGAAATGTATGTGCTGGTGGGGATGGCTTTGGCAGATTCGTTTATCTCGGCATGGTATGTCAAATATCAGGTCAATCTCCTGCGCCCGGTGACCTATATCAACCAGTATATCCGGCGCAATTGGGCGCCCTATATCGAGACTCCGCCCTTCCCGGAATATCCATCCGGGCATTCGGTGGCATCGGGCGCAGCGGCAGAAGTGCTGACGACGATGTTCGGGCAAGTGGCGTTCACAGACCGCACGCCGATTATCAACGGTCATGAATTAATTCAACGGTCATTTACCTCATTTCACTCGGCGGCGTCCGAAGCCGCAATTTCACGTCTGTATGGCGGAATTCACTTCCGCGCGGCGATTGAATTGGGTCTCGATCATGGGCGGTGTATTGGTCAGACGGTGTTGAGCAATGTTCGACTGCGCTCAATTCCGCAGGGCGAAGGTTAAACACACATCACCCGTAAACATGAACGGAGTCAGTACGCTACTGACTCCGTTTTTTATGCTTCTTTTTGGACGACCACGCCGGGTCGTCCCTACATGATTCCCCTTTGCGTCCTCTGTGACGTTGTGGTTCAAATGTCTTTTCGCCAGCAGCCACCTTACAACGTAATCGCCCCACTGACAGGCGCGGCCCACGACAAGGCCTGATGTTCGTCAAGGAGGGCTTGCAGACGGTCAGCGATATAGGGGGGATAGGGCGCGGTCTTGCGGATGCTCATATCGGCGTGTGAACCCAATGTTTCCAGGACACACGCCAGATTAGCGCGCGTTTCGTTAATCATGAAATACATCTTGTGGATGCGCTTATCGGTCATGCCCAATAATCGCCCATAGACAGCGACGGTATCGCCGACCAGTACCTCATTCAGATAGGTGATGAACTGCTTGAGCGCGAAGCCGCCCGCCTGATTTTCGGCATAATAGGTGTCGTCCATGCCCTGCGCCGCGAAGAAATGCCAGCCCGCCGTATCAAAAATCGCCAGATACCAGCGCACGTTCATATGCCCCATGATGTCGCGGTAGTCTTCAGGAATGGTGATGCGATGATAACATGGCAGTGCTTCAATCAAGGCGCGGTCAATGTCGATGCGCGGCATAGTCAACCCCCTGTGTCGATAGGCAATCGGGGCAATCCTACCATATCTGGCGGGCATCCGCACACACCGCCGCGGCGAATGGTACGGCAGACTGTTGTCATCGCCCGCATCTCTCCGTACAATAGCGACCCGTCAGCTAAGTGTCAAAGGTCGTCCATGCCCACCATCCGCGCACCGTCGGGTTTCAGTTTTTATGCCATTATCTATAGTCATGGTTGGTATCAACTGCCGCCCTATCGTTACGACGAGTCCGCGCGCTGGTTGTATCGGGTGCAGCAGTTGGTGGATGGCACACTTGTCCCGCTGCGAATGACCGATGCCATTCATGCCAGCGGACACGAGGTGGTCTACTTCGATGTAATGGATGATATTGTCCTATCGCCTGACCAGACCAACGAATTGGAACGTATTATCCGTCGTATCCTCACGTTGGATTGGGACATCGACCCCTTTTATGATGCCCTGAAAGGCCATCCAGACTATGCGTGGATTCCGGCGGCACGCGCGGGCCGGATGTTGATCGCGCCGACAGTCTGGGAAGACCTGGCCAAAACGCTGCTCACCACCAATACCACATGGGCCCAAACACGCGGCATGTGCAATCGCCTCTGCGAATTGGGGCTGCCCTATACCGCAAACGATACCAATGTGCATTTTGCCTTTCCCACACCCCAGCAAATCGCCAGCTATACCCCCGAACAACTCGACGAGCACATTCGCGCGGGCTATCGCAGCGCATATTTGCACACCCTCGCCATGCAAATTGCGGATGGCGAACTGGATGTCGAAGCGTGGCATAGGCCCGATATAGACAGTGTGACCCTCTATAACAACGTCAAATCGCTGCGGGGTTTTGGCGATTATGCCGCCGGGACAATGCTGCGTTTGCTCGGTCATTTTGACCGCATCGCCATCGACTCGGAAGCGCGGGCGGCCTATCGGCGTATCGCCGGACGGGATGCTGTGACCGATAAAGACATTCAGACCTATTACGCCCGGTTTGGTGCGTGGTGTGGGCTGGTGATGTGGATGGACATCATCCGCCCCGATGTGACGGACAATTCATCATGACTCACGAAACCATCGACTATATCCAACGCCTGCATGACAAGGGTTATCGCGTCACGCCACAGCGATTGATTGTGCTGGACGCGGTATGTGCGGCGGCGGGTCATGCGACGTATAGTGACGTTTACCTGCATGTCAAAGAGTCCGACCCGACGATTGACCAATCGACTATCTATCGCGCATTGGCTGTGCTGGTCGATGCGGGGCTGGTCACTGTCTCAGAGCTAGGTGAGGCGGGCAGGGTCTATCAAATCGCCGGAGAAGCCCGCCATCATCATCTGGTATGTACGGCTTGCGGCACAGTCCTGACGCTGGACGAAACCCTGTTCACCGCGCTTATCGAAACCATTCAACGCGACTATGGCTTCATCGTCCGCGCTGACCATCTGGCGCTATCCGGCCTGTGCCAGCAGTGTGACCAGCAACCCGACAACCGCGCCAATCGCGATGAGGGCGAAGGGCGATAACCGCTTTTGTATCAGGGCGACTAATGCGCCAATCAGCAGCGCCACCGCTGCCGGGCTGATACCTGTGCCATCGAACGGTTGCAGCGCCGTACTCAGCAAATCCACCAGTGTGACGCCAATCGCCGCCACGACCCCGGCATTCACGCCCGCCAGAAATGCCGCCATCACCTGACTGCGGCGCATACGCGGAATCAGGGGCGCGGTCAACATCACCAGCACGAACGACGGCAAAAAGATGCCGACTGTCGCCGCGATTGCACCCGGCAAACCCGCCACGATATAACCCACCGCCGTCGAGGTCGTCAGCACCGGCCCCGGCGTCAATTGACCGATAGCAATGGCGTCCAATAGCTGCTGCGCGGTCAGCCAGCCGAAGGTGTTCACGAGGTCTTGCTGGATATAGGCAATCAGGATGTAACCACTGCCGAACAGCACCGCCCCGATTCGCAGGAAATAGCCGAACAGGTCGCCGCTGCTCGCCTGCGTCTGTTGGACAACCTGTGTCATCGGTTGGATGAGGAACAGCAGCGCCGCCGCACGCAACGGAAACAGGCGTTTATAGGCCACATACAACACACCCGTCCCGACCATGACCAGCACTTCGGGCGCATCCAGCAGGGCAATCACCACGACACCGCCCGCGAACAGTCCCCACAGCGTCCAATCCTGTTTGAGCGCCGTCCGCAGCAGACGATAGCCGGCATTGGCGATGATGGCGACGACAATCGGCTTAATTCCCCACAGCGCGCCCTCAAGCTGCGGGATGCCACTGCCCGCCACATAGAGTATTGCCAGCAGCAGAGTCAGCAGCATCGCCGGGACGATAAAACATGCGCCCGCCACAATCGCGCCGGGAATGCCCCGCATCGTATAACCGACG
>CAZTLI010000011.1:0-29025 GCA_964614375.1 uncultured Anaerolineaceae bacterium | reverse complement strand
CGTCAACGGTTATCTATCCAGCGGTCTGTTCGAGTTGATTGTCACGCTGTTGTATTGAGATAGATAATCAACCACAGAGCCACAGAGTTCACAGAGATTGAAATTCAAATCCAAATCCTCTGTGTTCTTTGTGGTCTCTGTGGTTCATTAGTCTTTTACGTTTCAACTGCATGTGGTGCAGATGGTAATTGATAACACTATCCCTTGCCGGGGAGGGGGCGGGTGTGTTGGGGGGATTGGATAGGGGCAGCGGGCAGCGACTCACGGCGCAGCCGCGTCCACAGGCGTTTTGACAGAAGCCCCCATTTCGACGATTTCGGGGGCGAGATGGCGCGCAATTCCGCCTGTTGTTGCTGGTGTGCGGCATCTCGTAACCGGTGTTGATGCCGCAAAAGAACATAATACTCGTGCATAGCCATGACCTTTTGTTAGCCCGTTCTCGCTGAGCATACGCCATCCGCAAATCCAGATAAAGCAATTTAGCGTTTGCTAAAAAAGTATCCAGCCACCCACAAAATCGCGTATAGTGTAGAGAGTCGACCATCAACCTATTGGCGCGCCATGCTCACCTTTCATCTACAACCCGGCGCTTTAACCGCCCTGCGTTTTGGCTATAGCCCACTCTTAGAACTGGCGATGAGTTATCGGCTGCTGCTGCGTCCCGATTTGCACGCCAGCTATCGCGGTTGGTTGGATGAGGCGCAGGCAGCGACCCATGACCTGATGCTGCCGTATCTGGATGCGGTGATTTTGCCCAGCCATTATCTGGCGGATTTTGTCACGCCGACGCCCGCGACCGCCATCACCGACCTTGAAACGGAATTTGACCGAATGCGCGAGACTCCGGCGGCGGTCATTCGTGAAAATACGGAACTGCTGATTCGGCACTATGGCGATAGCGAGGCGCGGCAGCACTTTCTGATGTATCCACACGATGCGCTGGAGTGCTTGATTGCCGAACTGCGTTTGTACTGGGCACGGACGCTGGCACAGCATTGGGGCCGGATTCAATCGGTGCTCGATGCCGACGTGATGTTCCGGGCGCGGCAGTTGGCATTACAGGGGATTAACCCGCTGTTTGGCAGTTTGAGCCGGGTACTCACGTATGAGGATAGCACCATTCGTATTGCCAAACCTATTGAAAAGAACGCCACGGTCAAAGCGGCAGAAGTGGTGTTCAATGGCACGGGCTTGCAATTGATTCCGTCCATGTTCGCCTGTCCCGACCTGTCATGGCAAACACACCCCAACTGGCAGCCGATGATTCTGTATCGGGCGCGCGGCACCGGTCTGTGGTATCAACCCCTGCCAGAGGACAGCGACGAGGCGCTGCAAGTCTTGATGGGGTCAACACGGGCACGACTATTGCATACCCTGATACAGGAGCCTGTCAACACCAGTGAACTCGCCAATCGCCTGGAAATCACGGCGGGCGCGGTCTCGCAGCATTTAAATTTGCTCAATCAAGCGGGTCTGGTCGAATCGTATCGCAGTGGCAGCCGGGTCTATTATCGCCTGTCCCCACGCGGTGAAGGTCTTTTAAGCCTGTTCGCGTTATGAGGGTTTCCCTATTCCATCACACGCAAAACGACAATCTCCGTTACAGGTGTCGGTTCAGGGTCGATGCCTATCCCCCTAAGCAAGCCGGTAAATCGGGACATCTGATTTATCGGTTTTTCTTCCTTGAAAATAGGGCAAGGTTAGGGACGCGCCACTGTCCTCATCCCGGTAAATGGTCTATAGAATTTTGGCATACACGCCTGTCGCGTCGTCATGTTGTTTAAAGCGGGGATAGGTATCGAAGGTAGCGTCGGCTTTTTCTTCGTCGCGCAGCGCCCGATAGTAGCCGTCTATGCCATGCAATTCAATCAACTGGCGCATCGACTGCAACCGATTCACCATCTCATCGCGCGTTTCGCCCCATTTCGCAGGCCACAAGAACCCGTCGCTGCACACCAGAACGCCGCTGACGCCCTCAAGCGACAATTCCCCCTGTTGAATATAGGCCGAGAGCTGCGGCAAGCCATTGATGACGCCGACGCCGCGTTTGATGTCTGGATTGCCTTTTTCATCAACAAAATTGTGATAAATGCCGTTGCGTCGATTGGCTTCGACCACGCGATGATTGCGAACCACTTCGGAAAAGTGTTCCATCTCGCTTTCCTGTAGAATTTGACGCGCGAGGGACAGGGCTTGCGCGTCGTGCGGCCCAATCTGGTCGCCTGTTACCGAAATGACCCGCCCATCGTCATAAAAGACCAGCAGCGCCGTATCGCCCGCATGGGCATAGTGCAACGTCCGCGTCATGAGGTCGATCCGGGCGACAGTCACCACACACACGGGCAGCGCCAAACGCACATAACGCGGGTCCTCGCGCAGCAGTTGCAGCGCCGGTTCATGATGCAATACGGCAGAAGCGGTCACATCGTCCCACACACGCATCAACTGTTGGCGCAGCATAAAATTCGCCGCCAACAGCATATCCACCGGCTGCCAATAACGGTGATTGGCAATGGTGCGGGTGGTCAAACGGGCAGCATATCCCGCTAACGTGACGTGTTTATCCTCATTTTTCAGCAGGGGCAGCAAACTGTTGGTTTTCAACCGCTGTGATGCGCCATCGGCAACGGCGATAAGCACCGCATTGGCATCGTGCGAAACGTGATAGGCGTCCTCATTCGCACGATTAGGGATGGGCGCGGCTTCATAGATGATGCTTTCGGCGATAGTTAACTTTTGACGAGACACTGGCTTAAATCCTAACGTAACTGCTCATTGCAACGTCGCCACACTGAAGACGACGCCATAACGCACACAATAAATGACGACGGCATTATAGGCCGATACCTCTAAATCGGGCGGCGGGATGTAATTTTGATTGCCGACATTGCCACGCAGTCGCCCCAGTTCGATGTAATTACCCACAGCGCTTGCGTCGCGCGGGTCGGGATTGCGCGTGAGAATGACGTATAAATCGGGGCCATTGGTGGAGCGAAAATCTTCCAACCGCAGCACATAACTGTCGTCCGGCAGTTGATACAAGGTCGCCGTCCCACTCGCGCCGTGAATGGCGTCAAGCTGGATGAAACTGCCGCGTCGCAGGATGCGCGGTTCGCCTTCGGGCATCGGTTCAGAGTCAATCGTCGTCGGATTCAGTTGAGCCGAGGCCATGTCCGACGCCATCGTCGGGTCGTCATCATTCATCGCCAGAAATTCTTGCTGCACCCCCTGCGGCAAATTGGCGAACGCGGCTTGATCAGTTTCCGAGAGCGCCAGCGGAAATTCCTCGTTGACCTCCTGCGTCATGAAGTATGGCCCCCACAACGGGAACGTATAGGTCGCGACGACGATGAGACCGACGACGGTAATCAAAAATAAGCGTAAACGCACACCACGCTCCTTAAGCCCTTGATACGTCCATTATAGAAAAAAACCGGGCACTTTGCAGTCCCGGTACGATGAATTCGATTTTTGGCGATCAGGGTGTATTAGCCAGCTTGTCTTTGATTATTTCCTGTGCTTCAACCACAGAATCAGCAAAAAACGTGCCCACCTGCCCACCAATCATACCATACAGCTTGTTAAATGTTTCGGCCATGGTGCGGATGAATGTGCCCGTGCCAACAGTCACCTGCACGATGACATTGGCATGGACCCGTTTGTTCAATTGGCGACCATGCGTGAGCGCCCCCTTTGGGACAGGCCCCGCCGCCGTCATATCAATAATCGAACCGACAGGGTGCTGTACCGACTCTGCCAGTTTATAACCCGCCTCGACAGCAGCATACACTTCTTCCCATGTGTAGTTGCCGATGTAGGCATAATGCAGGATGGTCTGGCTGTCATCATACCAGCGCACTTCAACAGTCATCTGGAAGCTCCTATTGTGCCGGGATAAATAGAATCAAAACTACCGATTGATTGGCTTAATGTGCAGCGTAATTCTATTATATCCCGCTTAGAGACCTGCATCTACTGCGGTTGCCAGGTTGTGGCACGGGTCGGTTTATGCCCGTTTGCAGGCGGTGATCGCCACAATGTCAAAGGGATTGACGTAAAACGCGCGTTCGGACAGATTGAGCGCATTTTTGAGCCATTCCAGCGGCCTCGCCAATGGCCCGACATACATCCCCAGACGATCCACAAACAGACTCATGGTGACATACTTGCCGATATGCCGGGTATGCACCACGTCGAAGCCCGCTTCGTCCAGCATCCGCGTGAGTGTTTTGATGGAGAAATAGTAGACATGCTCTTCAGACAGCTTATAACCAATCCAGCGTTTGCCGGTTAAACGGGCGGGGAAGCTGCCCACATCCGGCGTCGCCAGTTCAAATATGCCCCCGGGACGCAGCAGTTCCGCCACCCGCTGGACATAAGCTTTGGGGTCGGGCACATGCTCAATCACATCGTACATCGTCACCAGATCATAGGCGCTTTCGGGCAAATCGACTTCGGTCAGGCTGCCGTGATGCGCGTCGATGCCGACGGTCGCGCGCGTATAGTCCACCGCGAACGACGACACATCCAACCCTTCGACCTGCCAGCCGCGTTTTTGTGCCTCAGAAGCGAAAAAGCCCGCCGCACAACCCACGTCAATCATGCGTCCCGGCTGCGCGAATTTTTCGATATGGCGCAGCCGCCGCTGTGACGTTTTGCGGATGTTGCGTTCGTCTTTGAGATAATCGGTATAGCCCACCACGCCGGATTCATTGTTGTGGAAATAGGTCTCGCCATAAAGCGCGTACAATTCCTCCGCTGCCGGGCGCGGACTGACGTATATCAGACCGCAATTCTGGCATTTGACCAGTCCCAGCCCATTTTCGGGGCAATGGGGCAAACGGTCATCACTGCCACACAAATTACACGGCACATGATTGCGGGCGATAGTGGTCGCGAGGCGCGGGGATTGTTCGTTGGCGGTCATAGTCAAATCGGTCACTGCATGAGTCTCCAGATTAAAGGTGTTAGCCACAAGGCCGGACGGATTTTACTGTGTAATGGCGTTTAAGACAATGGTCGCGCGTAACCATGTGCCGGACTCCGCTCTCATTCGCCCCCGATTAAACTTGCTTGCCCCCAGAGGTTATGGTAAACTCCCGTCTACAAACAACCTATCTGTAATGGAACATAGAGAACACATCTCGTGTTAGACGACACGCCTGACCAGTCTTATCAACAATGTGAATAAGCCAATACTACCGGGACAAACCAGAAATGAGTCATGCGGTTTGCCCGGTTTTTTGTTTTGATTACGTCCAATAGCAAGAGGGAACGGTCTTGGACCCTGACAGTAGTATATCCGGCCTCATCGCGATTGGGGTGCTGCTGCTTGTGCAGGCAACCCTCACGATGGCCTATGCTGCGCTGGTCAATGCGCGGCGGAACGACCTGCGCGAACGCGCCGATGGGGGCGACCGGCGGGCAAAGGGCATTCTGGCACTCACGGGCGATGCCACACCCGCCCTGCAAATCACCTATCTGCTCTTGACGACGGTGCTGCGATTGGTGATCGCGGCGGTGGTTATCCTCACGCTGTCACAACCGTTTCTGATTGCGAATCCCGCTATTCCACCCGTGTTGGGGCATGGCTTCGCGCTGCTGCTCGCCGCCACTCTCATCTTGATTCTGGGTGACATCGTGCCCGAAGCGGTGGGCAGTGTCTATACCACACCGCTGGCCCTGCTGCTAGTGCGGCCTATGTACCTCATCGTCATGTTTCTGCGCCCGGTCACGCTGTCATTGCTGCTCGCCAGCCGCTTAGTTTCGTCACTGTTCGGCAGTGACCGCCTGACCAA
The DNA here is from genome assembly GCA_964614375.1 of uncultured Anaerolineaceae bacterium. GTDB lineage: Bacteria > Chloroflexota > Anaerolineae > Aggregatilineales > Phototrophicaceae > CAZTLI01. The sequence goes on along the minus strand of CAZTLI010000011.1, from coordinate 23,227 downwards.
TACCGTCACCGAAGAAGAAATTCTGACCTTAGTCGATGCCGGTCACAGCGGCGGCACAATCGAAGAAGAAGAAAAAGAGATGATTTACTCTGTGCTCCAGCTTGACCAGACGCTGGCGCGCGAAGTGATGACCCCACGAATGGACATCATCGCTGTCGAAATCGAGGCGACGTTGGAAGAGGCGCTGGCGAAATTTGTCGAAAGTGGCTTTTCGCGCATCCCGATCTATGAAGACACCATCGACAATGTGAGTGGCCTGTTGTATGCCAAAGATTTGCTGCGTTACTGGCGGCACAATGGGCAGACCGACACCAGTATGACCATCCGCGAACTGCTGCGTCCGGCGCATTTTGTCCCCGAATCCAAACGGGCCGACGAACTGTTGAAAGAAATCCAATCGCGCAAAGTCCATATGGTGATTGTGGTGGATGAATATGGCGGCACAGCGGGTCTGGTGACGATTGAAGACATGCTGGAAGAAATCGTCGGCGATATTCAGGATGAATATGACTTCCATGAAGAAGATGAGTATATCGAATTGGGGTCAGATGAATATATCGTCGATGCCAGTATGGACCTGGATGACTTCAACGAACTGCTCGACATCAACTTGCCCACTGAAGACAGCGATACGCTCGGTGGGTACATTTTTGTGTTATTGGGGCGTTTGCCCGTCGGCGGTGAAGTGATGGAAACCGATGACCTGACTCTGCGGGTCGATACGCTTGAAGGGCGCCGCATCCGCAAGGTGTGGGTCAAGCACAAATCGCGCGATGCTGCTGCCGCCGAAAAAGAGACCAATTTAACCGAACACCACCCGACCACCAATCATGCCGAAGTCGGGGATACCCCCTCTGCCGCAGGTGAATGATGACAGACACACGCATCCAGACATTGATCCAGACCGCAATCGCCGCCACCAAACAGGCCTATATCCCCTATTCCAATTATCCGGTAGGGGCGGCCCTGCGCGCGGTGGATGGCACCGTGTTTACAGGCTGCAATGTCGAAAATGCCAGTTTCCCCGTGACCATCTGTGCCGAACGCACCGCCCTGGTCAAAGCCATCAGTGAGGGCTATCGGGAATTTGACCTGATCGTCGTCGCGGCTAAAAGAGGTGGTTCGCCCTGTGGCATGTGTCGCCAGATGCTGTTTGAATTTGCGCCCAATATGCGCGTCGTCACGGTCGATTTCACAGGCGATGTGTGTATCGACAGTCCCTTACACGCCCTGCTGCCCAACGGCTTCGGCCCGGAGAATCTGACGCGCGACTAGCAGGCCATCACCCGCCGAACAGCGCCAAAGGCACAAACACAACCAGCCCAGTCAACAGCCCGCTGTAGAGCAGTGTCTGAATATTGACCTTGCGCGCTTGCTTCCGCACTTGCGCCAGTATCTCGTCCGCTTCGATTCGTTCCGCACCTTCATCCATGTTACGCAGACCGCGCCGGGCGAGACCGACTCACGTCTTTTCTCTGGCTTGCAATATGCCAGACATGCCGCTGAAGAAAAACAGGAACAGGATGAACCGCGTCCACCATGCCGCGCCCATAACCAGCAGCCCCATCAACACCATGACCGCTATCGCCAGACTCAGCAAGCCGCCGTTGCGCCGTCGGCGCCGTTCTTTGGGGCCAATATTCGGGATACAAATCGTGTCTTCCATACTCAATCGGCTCTCCTTTCGCGCGGGATACGGACTCGGGCGTCGAGAAATTGTTTCGGCGTCAATTTGAGCAGCAGCGCCGTCCGGCGGATGCTGTCCGACTCATCGACACTCACCCGGCCATCGGCATCCGCGACCATGAACAACACATCGAGAAATCGCAGGCGCTCATGGTCTGTCGTGGTCTCATAAAATTGGCGCGTCATGCTCAGATAATCCAGATTGGCACAGGCATTCGAGACCGCAATCGCCGCGACAAAATTGGCTGAATCATGCGGCACATCCCATCCCGTTTTCATCGCACGGACCATCGCATCGAATTCGCTGCCAGTCACCTGACGGTCAATTTTGGCGACACACGTCATCAATCCCCCCGCCAAACACAATTTCCGCACCTCTTTGTCGGGGATTTCCAACCGTGTCGTACTCTGGCTGAGGAAACGGTCTACTTCATAATAGACGCGATTCTTGATGAACTCATCAAAATGGGCTTCGCGATTGGGCGCGCTGGCGATGACTTGCACACGACGGTCAATGATATGATTGACCAATCCGCCTAGCTGGTTCATGAGGTCTACATCAACCCGTTCAACAGCCTGCTGAATAGTCGCAACCGCCCGTTCTTCATCGGGCGAGACCGTACCATCCGCCGTGATAATCGTTTGCAGCGCATGGATGACCGTCTGTTTGTCCTCTTCGCTGCGAATGGCTTTTTCGAGTTCCACAATCAGGCGTTCGCGTTCCGCCGCATCCACACGCTGATCGACATACAGCTTCAGTTGTCGCCACTGTTCGGTGGTGAGGGTAGGCAAACTGAAGACAATATCGTGCAGGCACAGCGTTTCTTCCGGCGTGATTTCGCCATCCGCCCATGCCGTCGCGATGATGACCTTGCCCAGTTTTAACAGTAAATCGGCGTTCGCCATGTGTGTCCTTTCGTACCGCCGCTGTGTGAGATTACCCCGCGACAGACTCCAACGCATCTTCAAATATCCGCAGCGCATCATAAATTTGCTGTTCGGTCACCACCAGCGGCGGTATCCAGCGGATGACGTTTTCATATGAGCCGCAGGTCAGCAGCAGCAGATTATGTTTGAGACAGGCTTTTTGCACGGATTTGGCGGTGTCCTTATCTGGCTGCCCCTTATTGGTGAATTCTGTCCCGACCATCAGCCCGCGTCCGCGCACATCGCCGATGTTGGAATAGCGCCCCTGCAACTCTTCCAGACCATCCAGCAGCGTTTGCCCCATGCGCGCCGCATTGCCGACCAAATCCTCGTCGAGAATCGTCTGAATCGTCGCCAGCGCCCCCGCGCCAGAAAGCGCGCTGCCACCGCCATACGTGCCGCCGTGTGTGCCCGTTTGCCATTTGCTCATCAGGTCACGATTCGCGCCAATGCCCGAAATCGGCAGGCCACTGCCCAACCCCTTCGCCATCACCATGACATCCGGCACGATGCCCGCGTGTTCATAAGCAAACATACTGCCTGTGCGACCAAAGCCGCTTTGCACTTCATCGAGAATCAGCAGAATATCGTGTTGGGTACAGAATTGACGCAGTTCACGTAAGAAACGAGTCGGCGCGGGCACATAACCCCCTTCGCCCAGAATCGGTTCGATGATAATCGCGGCGGTTTCTTCGGGCGATGTTTGCGATTTCAGCAGCAAATCCAACTGCTGCATACAAAAAGCAGTGGTTTGTTCATCATCCCAGCCATAATAGTAGCTGTAGGGGAATGGCGCGACGAAGACCCCACCCGGCAGTGGTTGATAGCGATTGCGATAGACCGTCTTAGAGGTGGTCATTGCCATGGTCTGGGCGGTACGCCCATGAAAACTGCCCTGAAACACGATGATATTGGTGCGTCCGGTGGCGTGCCGCGCCAGCTTGACCGACCCCTCGATGGCTTCTGCGCCGCTGTTGGCGAAGAAGAAGCTGTCAATAGAATCGGGCGTGATGGCATTAATGGCTTCAGCCAGTGCCAGTGTGGTCGGTGGCACGACGATATTCACCTGCCCGAACAGGAGTTTCGACGCCTGCTCCTGCACTGCCGCCACCACACGCGGATGGCAGTGCCCGGTATTGGTCACGCCGATGCCGCTGGTGAAATCGGTATAACGGGTGCCATCTTCAGTATAGAGATAAATCCCCTCGCCGCGCACGGGTTGAATCGTCGTCATGTGCGACCAGACGGGGGAGAGCAAATTCAGTCCATCACTCATCGCAGTAATCATCCTGTCTATGAAGTCAATTTTCGTTTATTCACTATCCGCAAAAGGTTGAACCGCAAAGGGCGCAAAGAACGCAAAATGAAGCTTCTGATTTGCGCTATCATCCATGTACAGACAGCCCTCTAACTATACCCTGCCCGCGCCTTTCCGTACACAGGAATGGCGTATAATGGGTTGTAGACGAGATGAGGAATGGATAATGACGTCCAATATTAATCTGGATAATGGCGAATCTGACGATGGTGGAACGATATTCATGTGAAGCGACAATCTGAACGCCCGACCATCCGCAATGGGACGAAGTGACGACCTTATTCGAGCTTATGGGGCAAACGCAGGCAGCAACATTTCAATTAAACAGGACTTTCGCTTGAAGAGTGAAAATAGTATATCATCAGAAGTATGATGATTACGAAAAAAGACTATATCGAATATGTATAGGACTTACGCAAACGAGCCAAAATCAGGCTCAAGTGATAAACTCAAGGAATGAGCAAAGTAACGCGGTTGGATTATTGTCAATTTCTGTTGGTGAGCCAGACGAACTACACGCTGACCTATTTTGCCGAACACAGCCCCGGTTTTAGCCACGATGCGGTGAAACGCTATTTGGAGGAGGAGAAACTCACCGCACAGATGGTCTTTACCGGGTAATCCGCTTGCATGGTCATGGCTGCCGCACGTTTCTGCCCCGCATCCCATCCAGCAAGCTCGAGGCTTTTTTTGCGATTTCCAACTCCATCGTCAGTCGCCCGACCATCCGCTCCAGTTCGGCGATGCGTGCCTGCTCATCGCTGTCGGCAGCGCCCTGCTCGAAGACCTGTGGCGCGGCGGCAAGGAACTGCTGTTTCCAGTTGCCAACCATCTGCGATGTGAGCTGATGCTCGCGGCACAGTTCCGCTATGCTCTTCTCGCCCGACAGCAGTTGCAGCACGACTTGGCTCTTGAATTCTGGTGTAAACTTACGTCTCTTGCTCATCTGACTGCTCCCTTTCATGGACTATGATACTCCATTTAGCATCGTGTCCAATCTCAGGGGGTCAGTACATATTCGCAAACAACATAATAAATTGACCTTTACGCGACTCGAATTTGGTCATTCGCATGACCGCCTTAAAGGAAATATAGCGCATCCCGCGAAAAGATGATTTTCGTCAAGGTTTTAGAATAAGCAGGGCCAGCATCTCGGAATGAACGAGGGATCGCCGCACCATATGAACATATTCTCCATAAGCATCAGCAGCCATAGCAACGAGCGTGTGCGGGTGTTTCTTTAGAAATTGTAGAATGCTAGCCACAGCTTCCTCTTGCTGTAATGAGACATAAGCCTTGACATGAGCAAATTCGACCTTCTGACGTAACGCCAATAATAATTGCCCTTCCTTCGATTGTGTATCTAACAATTGGATAATATCATCGTTTGTTGAAGGCACTTGTGTCATCACTCTAGATTCAACCATTTTGTTTGTTGCTTTATCTAGCTGATGTACAACACGCCACTCGACCTTTTTCGGTACAAGTAGGGTCAAGGAGGCATCTTGATGCTTGGAAAGCGGCATCAGTAACTCCAACAACTTTTCATCTGGTGAGTGCAAGCGTACAATCTGCAAAATGTGTTGGATAGGTTGCCAATGATCTTGAACAAGTAAGGTCGAATAGGACAAATCAATTTCTGTGACAAGCCGTTGTATATGAAGTGAGGAAGCTCCATTTGGAAGTTCCTCAATATCTACAACGTTGCTGTTATACACTTCGGCAAAGATCTGTGCATACTTTCCTAACATCGGGTCATCCTGTACCGCTATCGTATTCCAATATGCGGTTAAGGATACTTCCCACACATAATCAAGATGTTGCCGGATGGCATCCGCTTCAGCTCTAACAGGAATAATCGTCTGTCCGATAGCATTCTGGATGATTTCATGTGCTTTTATGTTGTCAGGTTGTGCCATAACAACTGTCATACCATCATCATCAATGCCAATAGGCAAGGCAAGATGGTAGTAGGCAAGCTGGCGGGGTAAACGACGCGCCAGTTCCTGATCTAAAGAGAGATTCTCTAAAGATATGTTAGGGTACATGTTCATTCAACAATCGGTAGCAGATGATAATCTCTAATACCTGCCCAGACTTCAGCACCGAGATGCAAGTCTAACTCATACGTCCGATTCATATTCACCAATACTTGCAATTCTGTACCATCTTCCAAACGAATAACAACACGTTCCATTGGTCCGGCAAATGCCATCGAGATCACTGTGCCGCGTCCTAACACATGACCGTGCTGTTTATCCGGGTTACGTGTCAGAAAAATGGATTCGGGTCGGGTCATCACATCAACTGCCTGACCTGATAAATGTTGTCCTTCTGCCGGAATTGGCAACTTAATATCGTTGACGTGAAGATAAGCACCATTGCAAGTACCACGCATGAGATTGACCTGACCCAGGAAAGTAGCAGTATAACGATGTGCTGGCTTACGATAAAGGTCATCGGGTGCGCCGATTTCACGTAATTGCCCGTCCTCAATCAAACCGATTCGATCCGCCAATTCAAACGCCTCATCCTGGTCATGTGTTACCAGTACCGTTGTGATTTTCAGATGTTGTTGAATTCGCCGCAAATTCTGTCGCAGTTGACTTCTAATTTTAACATCTAACGCTCCAAATGGCTCATCTAGTAGTAACACATCTGGGTTGGGAGCAAGGGCACGTGCCAGTGCGATACGTTGCTGCTGACCACCAGATAATTGAGCAGGACGACGATTGCCATAGTCGGATAATTCAATCAATTCCAACAATTCTTTGACCCGCTTGGCTTTTTCAGGCTTGCTGACTTTTTTTACATCCAATCCGAAAGCGATGTTCTGAGCGGCGGTTAGGTGTTGAAACAGCGAATAGTTCTGAAAGACAAAACCAATCCCTCGTTTTTGTGGCGGTAAGTGGGTCACATCCTGTTCATTCAGATGAATGCTACCACGATCTGTTGCCGTTAATCCGGCAATCATGCGTAGAATTGTGGATTTACCGCTACCTGAAGCACCCAACAAGACAAACAATTCTCCGGGTTCAATGGTAAGCGAAACATCGTTAACGACCTGCTCATGTCCAAAACTCTTGCTGACATTATTAAGTTCGATTGACACTTTATTGACTCCGTTTATGTTGATAGCGTTTCAGAAAATTCATAGATACCAGTACCACAATCGCAATTAGACCCAACAATATTGCCATACTGTATGCGCCTGTGTCGTTGCGGTCATGGATGGAGCGGAAAATATAGATGGTAGCATTCTCGGTATGCCCCTGTACACCGCCACCTGCTACTGCTGCTGCACCAAATTCACCGAGTGCCCGTGCAAGGGTCAATACCAATCCATAGATGACTGCCGGACGAATGCTTGGAAAAATCACCCGCCGAAAACTGTACCAGCGTGATGCACCCAGTGTATAAGCGGCTTCTTCCTGTTCAGAGGTCATCGCTCGCAAAACGGGCATCACTTCCCGTACCACAAAGGGTAATGAGACAAAGACTGTCACCAGCAACATCGCGCCGGGTGTAAAGGCAATTTGAATCTCTCGAAACCAACCCTCACGCCCGAAAAGCACAATCACCACGTAACCCACAATTACAGGAGACATCACAAAGGGTAAATCAACCAGCCCATCAAAAAAACGTCGCCCTGGGAATTCATAGCGTACCAGCACCCACGCTACCAGAATGCCCAACACGGTATTGATAGTCGCGGCAGATATGGCAATGATGGCGGTTAAGCGTAGGGCTTCCAGTGCATCGGGGGCGGTGATACTCTCCAGAACAGGTTGAAACCCATCGACAAATGCCTGCTGGATAATGGCGGTAATCGGTGCAAGAAGTAGGACTCCGGCATAGGCGACAACCAATAACACTAGCAACACTGCCGCCCAATTGTTCACAGGTCGTTCAGTCATGCTGATTTCTCCTTTGCAACCAATCCACTCCCAGAGTGACAAATAACGCCACAGCCAGAAGGATAACTGAAACCGCACTCGCGCCTGCCATATCGCCCGCTTCAACTTTACCGTAGATATAGACAGGAGCGGTCTGAGTTCGTAAGGGAATGTTGCCTGCTACAATCACAATCGCGCCAAATTCACCCAAGGCGCGTGCAAAACTGAGTATTCCACCAGTCAATATTGCTGGACGTATTGCCGGGAAGATAATCCGTCGGAAGGTATACCAGCTTGATGCACCGAGTGTATAAGCCGCTTCCGGTTGATGTTCGTCCAACTTCTCAAGGATAGGTTGCACTGCCCGGATGACGAAGGGATAACCGATGAATAAGAGTGCTAGCACAATGCCCGGCTGAGCATAGATGATGCGCGTATCAAATTGCTCTTGAAAGAACCCACCCAGTGCCGTTTGTGGACCGTAAAGTAAAACGAGCATTACGCCCGTCACCAGCGTCGGAATAGCAAAGGGTAGGTCAATCAGAGCATCCAGCAGGTTCTTACCGGGGAAGCGATAAACAACCAGCACATAAGCGGTCAATGTACCCATCACAATATTGATGACCGTCATGATACTAGCTGTCACTATCGTCAGGCGTAATGCCGCAACTGCCTGTGGATGCGTGACACTCTGCCAGAAGGACGCTAATCCTTCCTGAAAACCACTGTAAAATACTACAAAAACAGGGACGGCAATCATCAAAGACAGATATAGGAGCGCAGACACACGCAAACCCCAGCCTGAAATATCAAGCTGAGGGCGTGGAGCATCTGCTACCCTTGAATAAGTAGTAGCGTTTTCCATCGGCTATTGCTGTGCCTCCGCGATAGCGCGTGTATAGATACCTTCATCACTGAAGAAGTCTTCCCCGATCTGTCCCCAACCGCCGAAGTAATTGACGGTAAAAATATCCTCAATCAAGGGGAATTGTTCCTCATCCAGCACACCTTCTGCCCAGGGAGAGTTACTTTCTGTGCTATCGCTAGCGTCTTCTGTCGCTTCAACTTCTACATCTTCAGCCTGTAGAACAGGGGGGCGATACCCTTTGCTGGCAAAAATTGCCTGTGCTTCATCGGTGTAAAGGAACTGCACAAAGGCATCTGCAACTTCACGCACACCATGTGCATCCGCATAGCTATCCACTACTGCAACCGGATTTTCAATTAGAATTGTTGACGATGGATAGACAATATCGTATTCGTCTCCGGCGGCAATCCCGGCATAATACTCATTTTCATAGGTAATCAAGACATCACCGATGCCCTGACTGTAGGTAATAACGCTTTCCCGCGCACCAGGATCGAGAACTGCCACATTCGAGAGCAGATCAACCACATAGTTATATGCACCCTCTGCATTTGCGTCATAACCATCGACATAACCACGTTCTGCCGCACCATATGCCGCGATGATATTCCATTGTGCGCCACCGCTGGTTGCCGGATCAGGGGTAATAACTTCAATCCCATCACGCGCTAAGTCCGCCCAATCTGTAATGCCTTCGGGATTACCCGGACGCACCACGAATACGGCTAAAGAGGTAGTAACCATGCCGTTATACGGGTTGTCCTGCCAATCATGAGTGATTAAACCTGCATCCACCAGGCGGGTCACATCACGTTCCAGCGAAAGCGCAACCACATCGGCTTCAAAACCACCTGCTACTGCCCGCGATTGTGCGCCTGAACCCAGATAGGATTCTTGAAATTCAACCGTTTGTCCGGTTTCTTCCAACCAGTATGTCTGAAATAGTGGGATGATTTCGGCATAAGCCTCACGTGGGGTAGTATATGCCGCCAGCGTCAGGGTGACGGTTTCCTGTGCCTGTATGCTAACAGCACTTGTCAGTAGCAAAAGTAGAACTAAAGTGAAAAGTGATCGTTTCATCTGTTAACTGCTCCTTAAAGGATTTGAACTTATCTTGGAGCAGTATAGGATGTCGGGGTGATAGGGTTGGTTACGAGGTGGTCACAAAGTGGTCACAAAATCAGCTTTTTTGTCGCATCAGGGCATAACCAACACCCGGAACCGCATCAATATAGATGTCGGTATCTTCAATCTTCTGGCGTAGTCGGTAGACCAATTGCTTGAGCATTGCTTTATCTCCACCGCCCGCCCAAACACGGTCAATGATCGTCTGTGTCGGCAAAACCTGCTCACGGTTGATGATCAATAGCTCAATCAGGTTGTATTCCAGTGGTGTTAGCTGAATAGGCTCAGTATCTGTTCGTTCAAGTTGGTGGCGTTCAGGATTGAGTGTCACCCTACCGAGTGCCATCTTTTTAGGGGCAGATTGTCCAACCCTTCGCAGAACAGTCTGCATTCGGGCAACAAGCTGTGCTGGACTGAAGGGTTTCGTCAGGTAGTCATCAGCCCCAATCCGCAAACCCTCGATAACATCTTCATCGCTATCCCGTACACTCAACATAATAATGGGAGTGTTATGTTTCTGTCGAATATGATGGCAAACTTCCAATCCATCTAATTGTGGTAAGTTCAGATCCAGTAACACAATAGCAGGATTTTCCAGTTCAAAACGCTCAAGTGCTGATCTTCCATCTTGCGCGTGAACCACTTCATAGCCCTCGCGCCTTAAAGCAAATGACACCACATCCATGAGTACGAGGTCATCCTCGACAATTAATGCTTTCATACTGTTCCTGCTTCCATCAAAGGGATTGAAAACCAGAAAATAGAGCCACCATCCTCTCTAGGGTCAACCCCAACTTTGCCAGAATGTGCCAAAATAATACCATGTACCACCGATAATCCTAAACCCGTACTATGATCGGATGCTGTGTTATGTTCTAAGCGAACAAATCGTTGGAAAATCAGTTCGTGCTGATCTTCAGGAATTCCTGTCCCCGTATCCGCAATCTGAAAAGTCACAGCCTTTTCATCTTGATCAATACCAATGTCAATAACACTGTTTTCCGGGCTGTATTTACTGGCATTCGACAATAAGTTCACGAATACTTGCACAAGGCGGGTTTTATCCACATGTAGCTTGAGCAAGCTGGCTGGAAGATGAACAGATACCTGTTGTTGGCGGCGGTTGAGTAAGGGTTGCATAATGCGTAGAGCCTCAACTAGCAGGGCATCAACTAGCACCTCCTGCCGACGCAGGTTAAATTGATTTACTTCCAATTTACTTCCTTCAAGTAGGTTGTCTATTAAATTTTGTAAGTTGACAACACTCATCAACAAAGAGTTCAAGAGATGGTGTTGTTCTTTTTTGGAGAGCAAGCCAAGATTTTCGACCAGAATTTCGATAGAGGCTTTCATGCCAGATAAGGGGGTACGAAATTCATGTGACATATTTGCCAGATAGTATGCCTGTGCGCTACGCCGACGCTGCGACTCTGTAATATCTCGCAGAACAATTGTTGTTTCTCCATCAGGTAGCGTTCTTGCTCGCGAGAGTGAGAGGGTGATGACTTGATCTCCTGCCAGTTTCACATCAAATGTTTTTCGTGCGCCTTCAGGGGGTATGATCTCTAAAAATTTCTGACTTGCGTCTGCCAGAATTATGACATCATTAATCGAGTGCCCGATTACCCCTGCATCCCATTGCAACATTTGGCAGGCACTCTCACTGTGAAAAACAACAGTTCCCTCGTTATTATAGGTAATGATCCCTTCAACAATGGATTGCATCAAGGCATTAGACCAACTTTGTTGCTGTTGAAGTTCCTTGACCATACCGGCTATCTGCTGACGACTTGTTTCTAAAGTTCTCGCAAGAATTTTTACATCGGGTGTTTGTGTATTAACTGTAATTGGGTTGGATAAATCACCGCGCCCCATTTGTTCTGCCTGATCTCTAAGCCTCCACAAAGGATGAATACGCTGGCGTAGATAAATTGCGCCCAACAAAGATCCAGCGAGTGTGACTAAAATTGTGATGATTAAAATACTACCCAATGCCGAAAGCTCGGTTTGACGCACATCTTCTACAGATAAAAGCATCCTCACGCTAAGTTGATCATTCAAGCGAATGGCTTGTGAGCGATACCGTGATCCATCTATCACTATATCCAGAGATTGATACTCAAAACCGGTCTGTTGTTCTAGACCTTGCCAGAAGGTCGTGTTTAGATCAATACCTCCTACAACATGAAGGTTGTCAATAACAGGCTTCTGTCTCAGAAACTGTCGAGTCTCATCCGCTTGATCTTGTTCTGAAGGGTATGAACCTGCCAAAATTTCACCAGAATCGCTCACAACATAAAGATAATCCAAGATCGTATTGTTCTGGAAAGTGTTGAGGTAGTCTGTTATTTGAGACGCATTTTCCGATTCAAGTAAGCTATGTAGCGTGGGACGTTCTGCGGTAAGTTCCACAGCTTGCGTAACCTGATATTCTGTAAGTTGCCATAGGGTTTGTAGCTGTTGCTCCCCGGTATCCATTCGGAGTTGAATCTGCATATTTAACACATTTTGAATCAAAATAAAGGCTGGTAACGAGGTAATGAGAGCCGTAATAAATAACAAGCTGGTGAAAATAGCGATAAGTTGGCGGGTCAGACTTAAATTTTTAATCATTTTGTCTCACGTATTTCATATCCACAGTACCAAAATATAGGACATAAAGAATAATTTCAAAATACTGTCATTTTTAATCATAGCAGAGAAGCCGTGTTCATCGTACTATCTAATAATCGACTGAGCAGGAAATCACGCATCTAAATACAATTTAGTAAATTAGGTCGGTTAGTATCAAGATAATAATTTGTGGACATTGATGACCTGATTGCAGAGATTGTGCCTGTTGTCTCACCGTCACACCCGTCACATGGATATTTTTCGTGCTCGCAATCAAGTTTTGATGGGGGGTGATTTTTTGAAATTCTAGTAGAAAGAAGCGTCACAGCCTGAGACACTGAGACACCTGTGACACTCTAAGTGAAATTTTAGGGATTTATAGCAAGTTTAAGATGTGAATCATCAGCGGTAGTTGGACAAAAATCAACAGCTTAGTAGATTATTACATCATAGAAGATCATCGCATTGTAAACATCAGAGTCCAGATCGCTGCATGGCGCTGGCAACAAAACGCTGATAGCCTAGCATGTGTGCGGATGTTAGATAGTCCCCATATAGCGGTCTGACTGCCGCCGCCAGTTCCCACAGGGGTAGGTTCTCTACCGGATGACCTGCTTCCCTTTCATATTGCCGCAGAAATTCCTCGGCGGCTTCTTCCTGATCAATCAGGAAGTATTCCATGCGACAGTACCCCACATCAATACCGGGGTCACCATATGCTGCTTCCTCCCAATCCATAATGGCGGCTATTGAGTTGCCTTGCCACAGGATATTACCAGACCAGATATCCAGATGCAGCAATCCGGGCTGAACGGGTTGTTTGTGTTGCCACAACTCTGCGACGGCGTGCCAGATAACCGCCCCGTCGGGGTATTTGCTCATATATTCTGGAACTGTACCGTGATTGAGGAACCAGACAATTTCCGCATTGCCATCCATCAGAAGCGGCTTGATGGTTGCGTCAATGGCTGTGGTGTGGATTTGTGCAAGGGTCGTCGCCAGTCGCAAAACGCCAGCCACCCATGCTTGCGGATTTGTATCCACATCAATGACCATACCAGGGACATACCTGGTTACAATGCCGGGCGATCCCATAAGCGTACCATCTGCATCGAGCAGAATAGGTTCGGGCACAGCCAGTTTACCGGGATGCATCATCTTCAGTGCTGCGTACTCCCGGCGAGCCTTGTTTTCACAATCACCATTTTCAAGGTTATAGCGCCGGAAAACGATTTTCTCAGAGGCTTTGTCTTCAAATTCAATATCGATAAGGTAAGTATGGTTAGCATTGTCACCAGAGAATGCTGTGAGATGGAAAGCTTTACACTCCGGAGCAACTTTTTCCAGAACTGCCTGGATTTGTGCAGATGAGGGTATGAATACATTATTTCCCATAAATAATAACCTCCTATGAGCCATTATATATCTTAAGGAACTTTAGCAACAGCCAAATATCCAGTGTGTAATACATTCTAGTGGAAGTTAGGAATTAGTAGGTGCTTGAATATTAGGTGTGTAAATTGTTAGAGTCCATTGAGGGTGCAAACAATTGACTATTTGCACCCTTTCTTTAATTCATTGCGAGATTGTCACACCGTCACAGGTGTCACAGCCTCTTTTACAGTACTCACACATTATTTTTTGCGGTTTATTGCTCTGCTGTCACATTGTCACAGGTGTCACAGCCCGGAAAATCAGACTTTAACTGCCATAATCGTACTCTGCCGCCACGAATACGGCGCTGGGTAGTTAAAGTGTTCGTTCCAGGCAAGAGAATGCCATCTTCTTTCAATTGCATCCCGATAGCAGTCGTATTGAAATGGATGGTCTGCACCTTGTTCACTTCCTTAAAAGCAATTTCTGGTAGCAGATAAACATAGCTATCGTCCCTGTAGCCAACAACCGTCACACCAGATGGATATTCATGCGGTGTTTGCATGTTATCGTCAATGACAACCTGTCCACCTGCAAGCAACCTTACTGATTTGGGCGTGGCTCCACCTGCCATCCCCAGAAAGCGGCTCAATGCTAAAAACCTTGCTAATGCTATTCGGATTACCGTTGAAAATAGCACCATGCGCGAGCAAGCCCAATATTTAGGGCAAGGTGTCAGGGATGAGGCAGGCATCTCACATGCGAGCCGCATCATCCATCAATATCTGGAGAGGCAGGGTATAGGGACTTCAGCCGGATAAGGAGAGGTGTTCTCCTTTACACCATAATAGATGCAACAAGCACAGGCACTTTTGTATCCAGATTTTCTGGGTCAATTCAGTATTCTGTCTCAACCGACACAGGCGGCACAGGTTGAGACACCCATTTCTACTGAATTTACAAAAAACATACCCCTATCCAGAGTGCTGTTTAACATCGCAAATCCTCCTTGAGGCAGTTGAGCCACCTGAGATACTGAGTGTTAAAGTTGGAAAAATTGAACCAAAAACGGGACAAATGTTCTACATTTGATAGAACTTTTGTGCTATGATAAGTTTGGCGTGGTTGCCAAGAATATGTTTGTACAGATAAAATGGAGGAAAATATGAGAACTATTTTTGAAACCACCACAGTTATTCAACCCGTTCGCACAGTAGCAGACGCTGCTCAAGTTATGGAGAAGAAAAATGGGTAAGAAGAGCAAGCGGGGACTGAACATGCAGCGCCGACCTGGCACTAAACATCAGGCACAGGTAAAGGCGGAAGCGCAAAGCAGCGGCGGAGGTGGTGGTACACAGAACACCACTTATTATGTGCATGGGCCATGTGGCATCCATTCGCAACAGAAAAACGGTGAATGGAAGTGGATGGCAGAGGATGGGCTGGGCAGTGTTCGTGGTGTGGTAGATGGTGATGCAGCCGTTCATCAAAGTATTGTCTACGACCCCTTCGGTAATCCTATCGATATGGTGGGGTCTGAGCAGACGATGTTCGGTTACACGGGCGAACCAACTGATCCAAATGGGCTGGTTTATCTACGAAACCGATATTATAGCCCTCAGCTAGGGACATTCATTTCGCAAGACCCAACCGAAGGTTCAATGAACGACCCAATGTCCTTAAATCGATATGCTTACGTTCAAGGCAACCCTGTAAATCATACAGACCCAAGTGGGTTAAGCCCTGTTAATGTCAGCGGGATGAATCATCTCATGCAGAATAATCCACTGGCATTTGCTCAGATGATGAATACAGGAATGTGCTTACAAACTGATCCTTGCGCTGGATATGCGGGTCAGGCTTACATTGATTGTCGCCGGGGCTTACTACCGACGATAACACCCACGCCTACACCTTTTCCCGGAACACCAATGCCATCGACGTATCACGTCCCATGCAATTTCGCAAATCCGTTCCTAAATATAAGGCGTGAACCAAGTTTACTTGCCCCAATTGTTAACGTAGTTAATAATCCTGCGGGAGTGGAGATTCAAGTTTCATCATTTGTTCCAGGCGATACTCAACTTGGAGGCACAGGTTGGTGGTATGCCAATTCATTAGGTGGTTGGGTATATGATGGCAATTTGCAGCAAGGAACATCTCCATGCCCTAGAACACCATCGTTGGTAACACCTACTCCGCAACCTACTATTCCAGGACCAACACCAACACCGAGTTCGTCCGACCTTGAGACAATCAGCCGAGTGATTAATTGCGAAGCGGCTGGTTTGGGAGTAAGTGCTTACGGGATCGCCCATTCAATTTATAATCGAATGACGTCAGGTGTTGCCGACTGGACAAACTATCGTACAGCTTTAAGCATTATTCAAAATACAGGCGTGGACTGCTATACCAATAACGGATATCGGAGCTTTCCAACAAGTAATGAATCTAATCAAGCAGCACAATGGTTACTTGGTATGGGATCAGCACCGACAGTAGACCCACTAATCGATTTGAGATCATATTATTGGTTAGGAGTTCCTACTCCTACCAATTCAACAAATCTTGAAGCAACTTTTGCCTACATTGTTGATAACCCCCGTTACTATAACTATAGTGCCTGCGGCGTTTCTGAGACACGAGATACTAGACTACAAAGGTTGAGAAACAGGTTTGTTGGTGTCGATCCCTCAGGCGGCGATTTAACAACCATCTACTTCAGCCTCAATCCGCTTTGTGAACAGTAAATACCACTAATGAGGGAAATGGAATACATTTCCCTCATGTTTTCGAATTCAGCATTCTATAGCAGGTAAAATTTAATGAGATTACTAACACTATTCATTGTGCTGCTATATTTTGGATGTTTTGTATCTGCTCAAGAAGAGCCTCTGGCATCACCTGGGGTTTTGAGCCGGGGAGAAGTGTTGGTTGCTACAACTGATTATCCGCAACATCACCTTCGCAATATCACTCAATTATGGTCGTTGGATCTTTTCGATGGAGCGCCACCGGAACTTTATTTGAATTTAGAGCGAGAAGGCTATCGGGTTCATGAAATTGAGATTGCTCAGGGTGGTGAGTATCTTTTCACCCTTGAGATAGCAGGGCGTGAGGATACTGGTTTTATCCCGCTTGGAGAAAGTCAACTGGTTCGCATGAACCTACAAACTGGCGAACGCGAGGTGATGTTCACGAGCGTTAATCTGGTAAACTTCAGCTTATCGCCTAACGCTGAACAAGCATTGATTCGTTTCTACCCTGAAGATATGACCTTCATGAACCGTTATGACATAATTCCGCTCCAGCAGTGGTGTCTTGTGGACTTCAGTTTTGATCAGAATGATTGCCATATCCTAACCTTTGGCGAAGACTCTTATTTGGAGGCTTTTGAATGGGTAGCTAATGATACGCTTGCGTATATTTTGAATCAACAGGACACTGTACAGGTTCTTGACACCACAACCTTTACAATGGAAACCATTCCGTTGCCCAATGGATTTTACGCCACTGAAATTCGTAGCATCCCAAGTCAAGACCATCAGCTATTGGTATACGATGCGCCTTTTACGGCGGATGAAGTTGGTAAGTTGCTTCTACTCGACCTAAACCGCAAAACATTCAGAGAAATTGCAGAGATTCCGATCAGCACAGGTATAGTTGAGGTTTCACCAAACGGAGACCACGCTGTGATGGCAGGTGGATATCCCTCACAGGCAATTCTGATCGACCTGCGAAACGGGAGTGTTATTCAATCTTATCCTACCATTTATGATATGCAGTGGGCTTCGTTTCAATGGCTGTCGACAGATAACACACTTTTTCTGATTGGGAGTTTGGGCTATAGAGGCGGAAACGTGTTGACGGTCGTTTTAGAACCATTTACCAACTCTGTAGTCAATATCATAGATGATATAGATGGTATCTTGCTTGTTGTACAATAAACCAATGTTTATGCAAACCAATGTCCCACACGAGCTACACTTTATCACATTGCTTCGATTAGCTTTATTAATAATAAGCTTTTTCAGTTTTCTATTTGCCAATGCCATTATAAGTCAGGCTATCCAGATTAGAGAAATTCGAGTTTTCCAATTGCAATATGAACAGGGCGATTTTTGGGAGTTAAACGCCTTTACTGGCGAAAGAGCCATGCTATTTTCCTTTGAACCCCAACTAGGGCAAATTTTGGATTTTGAGGTCAATCCTGAGTTTAATGTCGTTTACATTCTTGAAGGTGCAGGATGTTGCGGAGGGATAACCGCAGGCCAGAGTCGTATATCCAAAATGGATTTGGATACAGGCATAGTAGAAATTGTCTTTGCAGAGCGGAATCTTTTTGAGATTGACTCTGTACCTGATCCCAATTACCTTTTAGTAAGCTTTTACGACCCAGACCTTGAAAGTATCAGCGTGGTAGCTCGAGATGGACTGGGCGAACATTGTCTACTAGACCTGGAGACACAAATCTGTACCGATGAGTTTGGAGTTTCCAACTACAATCTTGTTGGCTGGATTGGGCAAGATCAATTCATTGGCAGTGTAAGAAATGGATCGTTTCAAGGCACCTCATATCTTATAGATGCAGCAAGTGCAAGTAGAGTCGAACTACCAGTATATATGCCATATTGGACAGGCATTCCCTCAACAGATGAAATACTTTCGACAACCGGTATTGGGGCGGGTTCATTCACTCGAATAAGTCTCGATACTCTTGACATGGCATCTTATGTTATTGAAGGAATTTATGATTCATCAGCACAGTTTTACCCCGTTAGTTTTTCTCCAAATGGAGAGCGTCTACTGTTTTTATATGAGCATACCTACATGGTTGCAGAGTTTGCCTCTGGGGAAATAGTTGCAGTGCTCTCAAATGCCTTCGTTCCACAATGGATTGACGCTGAAAATCTGATCTACTCACAATTTGCTGAATTAGGAACCTATCCAGGTGAAATTCGCAGGTATAACCTCGTATCAGGGCAGGACATTGATCTGATCGAATTTGAAGAACGAACCCAAATTGCTGTTGTACGCCACAAATGACCACCTTGAGTCTAATTCGCTGACAAAGCAGCAGTCACATCGACCTCATCTGCAATCTTTCCACGCCCGACCTACGCTTCTGGCTATCCCATCAACCACCACATTCTGCGTTCTCATCGCCTCAAGCAGTCGATTTATCCTGCCCATCTTAGCAGGTGCAGTGGCGCGTCAACCTGCTGGGCAGGTCGCTTTACCCGTTTCCTCCTGGCTTGTGCCGGTTCCCTCACCAGATACCGCTGCGCTTTCGGGAACTGCTCGCAGTGCGGCAGCAGCCACGTCAACAAATCGAAAGTGCGGGTGAGAAGACCCATTTTCCCTCTGAATTCATCCTACGTCGATTCGCCAACAACATCTGGCTCGGCTGTGACAGTCGTTCACACCCTTGGAACTGCGTTCCAAAAACTGCGCTACTTTCGCCTGCGTGATTGTCAAAAAAACGAGTATATTTTACAATCAATATGAAACTCAAGGGTCCGAGGAATTTCATGACAACCCATAAGATCCGTGTCAACAAGCGCTATATTGTACATGATCTGCTGGGAAAAGGCGGGATGGGCGCAGTATATCGGGCAACAGACCGCCTGAATGGGCAGGCAGTTGCGCTGAAGCTGGTAACGTTGTTATCTGAGCAACCTGCTGAGACCCCAGGTACAGAGAATGATTTTTATCTTGCCCTCTCGGATGAATTTCGCACGCTTGCCTCTCTGCGACATCCCAATATTATCAGCGTACTCGACTATGGCTTTGAAGAAGAACAGCCTTATTTTACCATGGAGCTTCTGGAGAAGCCGGGTTCATTGCTTGAGGTTGGAGAACATCGATCGACGCTTCAGCAAGTTGAACTCCTCGTTAATCTGCTGCAAGCGCTGGTCTACCTGCATCGGCGGGGCGTAATACACAGGGATCTGAAGCCGGGGAACATTCTCATCGCGCAGGATGGCACGGTGAAGGTGCTGGATTTTGGCTTGTCGCTGGTAGGAGTATATTCACGGTCTAACGTGCAAGAGAGCACCGCAGGCACGCTGGCATATATGGCTCCCGAATTATTTGCCGATGAACACGCCAGTGTTGCCTCCGATTTATATGCTGTCGGGGTGATCGCCTGCGAACTGATGGCGGGTCATCATCCCTTTAATCAGAAGAATGTCGCCCTGCTCGTCAACAGCGTTTTATCCGCGCCGCCTGATATTTCTGGCATAAGTTCTGACCTCTTGCCCATTATCAGCCGGCTGCTGGAAAAACAACCACAAGATCGTTATGCCAGTGCCACTGAAGTCATTCATGCCCTCCGACAAGCTGTTGGGCAGTCAGTCACCACAGAAAGTGTCGCCATCCGCGAAAGCTTTTTGCAGGCGGCTAAGTTCGTGGGGCGTGAGGAAGAACTCAACAAACTAAAGTCCGCTTTGAACGAGATTGTCAAAGCATCGTCATCCCAGTCTCCTAGAGCATGGCTGATTGGCGGCGAAAGTGGCGTGGGAAAATCACGCCTGCTGGATGAACTGCGGATTCGCGCGCTGATACGCGGGGCGCTGATTTTACGGGGTCAGGCGATCATCGAAGGCAGTGTGCCGTATCAGGTGTGGCGCGATCCCCTGCGGCGACTGATTCTGTCGGTTGACATCAACGACGATAATGCAAGTGTGTTGAAAGCCCTTATATCGGATATTGAAAGTCTGCTCGAACGCACCATCCCGGATGCCCCCACCATTGACCCCCAGTTACACCAGAACCGATTTGTTCGTGTCGTCACAGATGTTTTCCGCGCTTTAAAGCAACCGACTGTGCTGATCCTCGAAGACTTGCAGTGGGCAACCGACGAAAACCTTGAACTACTCCGCCGTTTGGTCTCATTGACCACAGATCAGCCTCTGTTGCTAATTGCAAGCTACCGTGATGACGAGCGCCCCCAACTGCGGGATGTGCTTGGCACGATGCAGCACCTCAAACTCAACCGCTTTGACACCGAAGGGATGCGGGAACTCAGCCAGACAATGCTGGGGGATGTCGGACGTCATCCCCAGATCATCGCGCTGTTGCAGCGAGAAACCGAAGGGAATGTGTTCTTTGTAGTTGAAACCGTGCGCGCCCTGGCTGAGCATGTCGGTCAGCTTGACCGCATTCATGAAGCGAATCTGGAGACGACACTGCGTCCTGCCGGTATTGAGAACGTTGTGCAAAGCCGCCTGAGCCGCGTCCCTGAAGATGCACAACCCTTGCTCCGGCTAGCGGCTGTTGCCGGACGCGAACTTGATCTCGACGTGCTGCGGAAGTTTACACCGAATATAGACCGCTGGCTGGAACAGTGCAGCGCCACCTCAGTCATTGATATGGAGCAGGATCGCTGGCGCTTTGCCCACGATAAACTGCGCGAAGGCGTCCTAATGGCTCTTACTGCTGACGAATTACCAGCACTCCACCACAGGCTTGCCGAAGCAATGGAAAGCGTTCATCCCAATAACTCCATGTATATTCCGGCGATAGCACGGCACTATCAGCAGGCAGGTATTCACGATAAGGCGGTGGTCTATTTGGCACAGGCAGGCAATTTGGCGAGAGAAGGCTTTGCCAATCAGGAAGCGATCAGTTTCTATCGGTCGGCTTTAGAATCACTGGATCGACTGTCAAACCAAAATGATGTCCAGTGGCGGCAACTATCCTTCAAGCTGCATGAAAACCTCGGAGATGTGCTTGGATTGAGTGGGCAGCATGAAGAATCCCACAATGTTCTATCAGCCGCGCTCGCACTTGTCCCGCCGACTGATTTTGTGAGACTGGCGCGCTTGCGGCGAAAGATCGGATTGACATCCAAGAATGTACGGGCATTTCAGGAAGCGAACCAGTTATTTTCCGGGGCCATTGACCTGTTAGAGAGTGACCGGATGGTCTCTGATCCGGTATGGTGGTTTGAATGGTTTGAGACGCAAGTTGAGCGTATTTCAGTCTATTATTGGCTCAATCAGCCGGACGAAATGCAAGCTTTACACTCTGTGATCAAACCATTCCTTGATGCTCATGCGACACGCTCACAGCGGCGGCATTTCGCGGCTTACAGTGCGCTCGCTGATCTGCGGCGCGGACGTTCCACCATTTCACAAGAAGCGATTACCAAGTTATATGGCGATACTTTGATATCAGAACCTTGGGACTATAATGCCGCAGACATTCTATGCCGGTTTGTACTTGGATTTGTACAGCTCTGGTATGGTGATCTTGATGAAGCAGAATATCATATGCAGTTAAGTCTTGTTGATGCAGAACATCTTGGCGATGTGACGTTGATCTCTCGTGCGCTTGCTTATTTAACAGTCGTGCGGCGCAAGAAGGGCTTAGTCGATGAGGTCAAGGCTTATGCGAAGCGCCTGTTAGAAACTGCCCTGGTCGGTCAGATGACAGAATACATTGCGTCAGCCTACGGTCATCAGGCGTGGGTCGCCCTAAGAGAGAGGAAAATTGCCGCGGCTCAGGAACTGGCACAGCAGGGTTTTCAGCAGATGTCCACAGTACCTGTCGGCAAGGTGATTATTTGGATTACTTTGTGGCCGCTGATCGCCGCAGAAATTAGTAACGGTCAACTTGAGGCTGCAATCAATCATGTGCAGGTGCTGCTTGGACCTGCACAACAACCCCAACCGGAAACAGTAGCAGCCCAATTACAACTTGCATTGGACACCTGGGCAGAAGGGAATATCGACCTGAGCGAACAGCATTTGTTACACGCCAGTCAAATCGCCCGTGAATATGGATATGTTTGAGGAGTTTGAATCATGGTTACGCAGCAAGGAAGTTTATCGTTATTACAAGACCCGGTAGCCCAGAATCTTTTGCAATCCACTATTCTTGCACGTCTAGCCTATGTCTGGAGCGATGGAACGCCCCGTGTTATCCCGATTGCTTTTCACTGGGATGGGAAGGAAATCGTTATGGGATCACCCATCGATGCTCCCAAAGTGAAAATCATCCATAACGCTAAGGTTGCCATTACGATTGATAGCAATACCATGCCATACAAAGTTCTTTCCATCCGTGGCACCGCAAGAGTAAATGTCGTTGACGGTATAGCCAAAGAGTATGCGTTGGCTGTCAAACGCTACAATGGTGAAGAAGGCGGTAGCGCATGGTTAAAACAAATTGAACCGATCATCCCAAAGATGGCACGCATTGCCGTTACGCCGGAATGGGTTGGCATTCTCGACTTTGAGCAACGTTTCCCTAGCGCGATAGAAAGAGCGATGGCTGGCGGCAGATGAGACTCGATCTTAGCCTGGCATAGAGCGGTGCGGAGTCTTACGTGACCACACGGACGGACGTGTTGGTACATAACCCGAGTTTTGGAAAGGTTGGAGACCTTAAAAAAACTTGCTAGACTCTGAAGTT
>CAZTLI010000010.1:22612-29042 GCA_964614375.1 uncultured Anaerolineaceae bacterium | reverse complement strand
CAGTTGTGGGCTGATAACCGGGGTTGATTGTTCATCCGCCATTGTTCACGTCCTATGATTTATCGAGTCGGCTGTGGATGGAGTATAGAAGATTTGGCGTCAAGATAAAAGATTAAATGAAAAGGTTAAACACAAAATCGCCATGACGCGAAGGTCGCAATAGGTAACGATAAAGGCGCAATCAAGAGTAAATGAGTTGAAAGTGGATTCGCTTGCTTTGCGGCGCTGTGCCCTCCATGCCGCCTGTGGGGGATAATCATTTTCATAATTCAGATTTTTGCTGAAATGTGGGGTGGTGACTATAATAGCCAACCGAATTCGCGTTAAATTAATGCGTTTAGTTATAGTCTTATTGAGGAAATTTTTTATGCAGCACACTCAACGCCTGTTATCGAGCCTCGCCTGGCGGATTGCGCTGTGGGGCACACTGCTCTTGACGCTGCTGGCTGCCGTTTATGCCATTATCCAACTCATTTCTGCCCTCAATAACGGAGTCACAGTCTGATGCCCGGTACACGAGTCTTTTTCGCGGGTTGTGTGGTCATTGCGGTGCTGCTGGCTGTTGTGTTGATGGGGGGCGCGCTCGGTGGGATGGGTCGGCCTGTGTCAGATGCAGTGGCGGCGGGCTATGGTGTGTGGCGTGGTTATGGCTGTGAACAGTGTCACACCATCTACGGTCATGGCGGTGTCTATGCCCCCGATTTGACACACATTTACAGTCAACGCGGCGAGGGTTACATCAACGAATTTTTACTCAATCCCGCCGCATTCCATCCCGGCGCGCGGCAAATGCCGATCTTCACATTGACCCGGACAGAACGCGAGAACCTGTTCGCTTTCCTTGCATGGGTGGGGGAGACGGACATTGCAAATAATTGGCCGCCACGACAAATTAATGTGGCGGGTGGTGGTGGATTTGCTGGCGCGGTACGCGGCGCGGACGCCGTTGCCAGTGATGACCCGGCAGCACGGGGACGGGCACTGTTCTCGCGTGCGCCTGCACTGTGTTCGACGTGTCATTCACTTGAGCCGGATGTCGTTGTCGTCGGGCCGTCATTAGCAGGCATTGCGACACGAGCCGGAACGCGCGTTCCCGGTCAAAGCGCCGAAGAATACATCCGCAATTCGATTGTGCGCCCCGGTGATTTCATCGTGTCCGGCTTCCCCAATGCGATGGCGCAGAATCTCGCCAGCCAATTGAGCAGTCAGGACATCAGCGACATCATCGCCTTTTTGATGACGTTGGACGGCAGCACGGAGGGGCAGTCATGACCGAGACGAAACGGATTGTATATCGCTTGTTCGCCCAGGCGGTGCTGCTGTTTGTGTTATATGCCGCTGTCGCCTTGCTGACGGCGCTCAAATTTCTGGCGGATGATCCATTGGCAACGGGTCTATCCTATCAACAGGTGGATGCGCTCGCGCATGTGCTGCGGAATGCGGCGATACTCAGTGGCTTTTTTGGCGGCGGTGTCTATATCATCGCCAATGACCGGCTGACCGACAAAGTGGCGAATGAACGTTTATTGACCATCGCTCACTGGTTATGGACAGCCTTTGTTGGACTGGCACTGATTTTCGGCGTGCTCAATTTGCTGTCAGGGCGCTATTTGCTAGAACTGCCGCCGTTGTTGATGCTAGCGCAGCTCGTTGTGATTGCCCTCTTCCTGTTCAATATCATCGCCAGTGTGCGTGAATGGACGCCGTTCGCGGTCGTATTCTCATTTGGACTGCTGCTGAGTGGCTTGACAACGGCGATTGCCCTGTTGCCGCCTGCGGATTATCTACAGGACATCGCACTGCGGGCGCTGGCGGTCAATCTCAATCACAATGTCGCCTATGTGTTGATGCTGGTCGCGCTGGGATTCTGGCTGATGCGACGTTTTAGCAATGTCATGCCGTTGTGGGCGAATGAAGGTCTCTATACAACTGCTGGCCTGCTGACGATTGGCGGTGTGCTGATTAGTATCCCGCCGCTGTATAATCTGGGCGCATCAAACGCACTCGGTACAGTGACCGTGTTCATCGTGCCGTATATCGCGCTCAACTTCGCGGGACACAGTTACCGCGCGCTGCGTGACCGTAATCCGACAGAAACACTCGCCGCGCACTGGTACGCGCTGGCGCTGCTGCTGCTGCTGTTGGGAATGGGTGTTTTAGGCGCATTATTGGCGCTGCCCGGCATCATCCAATGGACACAGGGCACACGCCTCAGCGATTTACAGACGACCTTGATGGCGATAGCGGCAGTGGCGGTGGTTTTCGGCATGATCAATCAAGTGACGGCGGAACTGCGCGAGGAAAATCGCCGTATCACGGGGCTGATGCCCTTCTGGTTGGTGACATTTGGCATCCTGGGTGGCGGATTTGCCCTCGCCGCTGCGGGCACAGTCCAGACCTATCTGGAACGGATATTAAGCGTGGGTTATCTCGATACGCAGGTGTTCATCATCCCGCTGTATCTGCTGTGGATTGTGGGCGCGTTACTGATGACGCTCGGTGCAGTGGTTTATCTGCTCGGATTCTGGGCGCGCCGTCCGGCTGCATCTATCGCCACAGAAAATCCGTAATTTATTGCAGTTCACACAGGTGCAAAACATGATTCGTAAGTTTCCCGTTCTGCTATTCATCGTATGCTTGCTGCTCATCATTGGCGTATCCGCCGCCCAGGACGCGACCGTCATCACGGATGAGGTCACTGGCGCGCGGTATACCATCGAACTCTATCAGACCGCTAATTTCCCGGTGGCGCTGGCTTTCGCGCCGGATGGTCGCCTGTTCTATACCGAGAAGAATACGGGCAATGTGCGCGTCATCAGTGCCGATGGGGAGTTGCAGCCCGAACCTGTCATCCATCTGCCGACAGACGCCTTGCAAGAGCGTGGAATGCTCGGTATTGTGCTCGACCCGGATTACGAAAATAACGGTTACATCTGGGTGTTTCATACGGCAGAACCCACGCAGCGCGATTTTTCGGCGAATCGGGTTGTGCGCTTTCGTGAGGTCGATGGCGTGGGCAGCGACCCGGTGGTGATGTTTAACGCGCCGATTACGAATGGGCAGCTATTGCATAACGGTGGCAATATGGCCTTCGATGATGACGGCTATCTGTACGTGTCGTTGGGGGACAATGGCGACCCGACGAATGCCCAGGATTTAACCGTCCCGCCGGGCAAAATCCACCGCTTTATGGTGACGGATGATGGTCTTGTCCCCGCGCCGGATAATCCGTTTGAGGACAGCAGCATTTTCGCCTATGGATTACGAAATCCCTTCGATTTCGCATTTGACCCGGTGAGCGGCAATCTGTTCACGACGGAAAATGGGCTGCACTGTGACGATGAAATCAATATCGTGCTGCGCGGTTTTAACTACGGCTGGGGCGCGGATTATCCCGGCTGCGTAGGGATGGATGATTATGATGTCGAGCGGTATGTCCCGCCGCTTCTGTCATACGAAGTGACCATCGCGCCAACGGGAATCACTTTCTATGATGGCGACGCTTTCCCGGAATGGGAGAATGATCTGTTTTTCTGCTCATGGAACGAGGGGACTCTGCGCCGTATCGAGTTGAATACACGTCGTAATCGGGTTGAAGCCGAATACATACTCGATCTGGGCGATTCCGATTGCAAGCTTGATGTGATCGTGGGGCCAGAGGGAGGGCTGTATTTCGCGACAGTGGCGGAAGGCACGGGCGGGATTTATCGTCTGCTGCCCGCTGCCGATTAGCATCATCAAGCAAGTCGCCGGAAGTGTGATAAGCTGAAAGCATCAATTTGTTGAATGAGGCGAATCATGGTTGCCAAAACCACACCACTGACATTAGACGATTTCATGCGGGCCTACAGCGACAATGGCCCGTTTGAATTGATTGATGGGAAGCAGATACCTGTGAGTCCACAAATCCCACTCAGCGCGATTACAGGTTTTGAAATTGCGCGTAAATTGGCGGATTATGTCGATAGGCACAAATTAGGGAAAATATATGTCGAAATGCCATTCATCCTCTCATTTGAAGAGAAATCAACATGGGTCAAAGGGTCGCGTGTGCCGGATATAATGTTCGTGCGAGCAGCGCGAATAGCAGAATTAGAAGGGAACGACCCGGATTGGCAACTTAAACCACTGACGATTGTTCCTGATTTAGTTGTGGAGGTCATCTCGCCTACTGACCGCTTTTCAGAAGTAAATGAAAAAGTGGCGCGTTATCTGGCAGATGGCGTAAAGCTGGTTTGGGTGGTTGACCCGGTAGCAAAGACGATTATTGTGCATCTGGCTGGCAGCAGTCAACAGATGCGCTTGACGACAGGTGATGTATTAGAAGGGGGAACGCTTATCGACGGATTTAAGATGTCTATAGATGACTTATTGGGAATTTGATGACTGTCGTTTAGATTGCAGTCATGCACTTTTTAGCTGAAATGCTGACTGCTGAGATGCTCTATAGATATAAAAATTAGTGCCGTTTTCAACTAGAGAGGTTATTTATGACTGAACAAACTGAACAACCTGCTCCCCGCCGCAAACGCCGTATCTGGCGCTGGATTGTCGGCATTCCACTGGTTTTACTATGTGGCATCATTACTTTATTTGCGTTTATCCCCGCGCCAGAAGACACGCCGATTCCGCTAGAAGAACAGGGTGGTGGCGCACGTCAAAACGACACTGCGACCACTGGTCTACAAGCCGCATGGCCTGAAATCGACGCACCCGACCCGGATGCAGCGGAACTGGGCTGGTATCTATTTTACGACCCGGTGCTGTCGGCAAATAATGATATGTCATGCGCGACCTGTCATCATCCCGATCAGGGTTTTGGCGATGGGCGAGTCGTCGCTGTCGGGTCACATGGCGAGGATTTGCGGCGGAACGCACCCTCGCTGTGGAATGTGGCCTATGCCACCAGCTTATTCTGGGATGGACGCGCCGAATCGCTAGAAGACCAGATGCTCGTGCCATTGACAGCGCCCGACGAAATGGGCGCGGACATCGACGAAATGATTGTCGAACTGAATGACATCCCCGAATATGTGCAGATGTTCGATGCGGTCTATGAGGATGGCATCACGATAGACAACGTGGTGACTTCGATTGTCGCGTTTGAACGCACACTCATCAGCAGCAATTCGCCGTTTGACCGTTTTGCTGCGGGCGACTTCAATGCGCTGACCCCATCGCAGCGGCGCGGCTTCGATATTTTCCGCAGTGCGGCGACCCGCTGTTTTGAATGTCATGCGTGGCCGACATTTACACACAATACCTTTCATATTCTCGGTGTGCCCGACATCGACCCCGAAGCGCCGGATTTAGGCCGTGTCGAAGTGCAAAACGCGGCGGACGCCACCCGCGCTTTCCGTACACCGGGTTTACGTAATGTCGCCCTGACAGCGCCCTATATGCACAATGGCGCCTTCGCAACCCTGGCAGAAGTGGTGCGCTTCTATGCTGATGGTGGTGGCCCTGCCTTTGGTGTCGATGTGGTGCCGGATGAGAAGATTCGCGGTTTCACATTGACCGACCAGCAGATCGAGGATGTCGTCAATTTCCTGATTTCGCTGACGGACGAACCGAGCGCGCTCATCGCCATCCCTGAATCTGTGCCGTCCGGCCTGCCCGTAGTCGCGCCAATGGACAATCCCGCCCGCGAACTGGTTGATAATTCGACTGCGCCGCCCTTTGACCCCGACGACCATGAGCCACAGGTCATCCGCGTGCGGGAAGGCGAATCGATTCAGGCGGCGGTAGACCGTGCCTTACCGGGCGATACGATTGAAATTGAACCCGGCGTCTATTATGAGACCGTCTATGTTGATATACCGGGCATTACCATACGCGGCATCATCGAAGGTGACGAACGCCCCTGGTTGGACGGCGAAAATTGGCGCAGCGACGGCTTTAATACCACGGGCGACGATTTTGTGATTGAGAATCTCGGTTTCAGAGGGTATGTCGGCAATGACATTCTCACTACTGGCGCGGAACGGGTCGTCTATCGCAATCTCATCATTGAAGGCATCACGGGCGTCGAAGGCTTGAGCACGATTTACGGAATCTATCCCGTTGAATGCACCGACATCCTCATCGAAAACAACGTCGTTTCGGGCATTGCCGATGCTGCGATTTATGTCGGGCAAAGTCGCGGGCCGATTGTGGTGCGGAACAACGAGGTTTTCAACAACGTGACGGGCATCGAAATTGAAAATAGCACCAATGCCGATGTCTATGGCAACGATGTCCACGACAACACGGGCGGGATTCTGGTGTTCTTGCTGCCCAACAACCCGTCGCGCGTGGGGTATGACACGCGGGTGTATGACAACGACATCTACGACAACAATCATCCTAACTTCGGCGACCCGGATTCGACAGTCGGGATTGTGCCGCCGGGGACGGGCATCCTCATCATGACGGCTGACCGCACCGAAGT
>CAZTLI010000010.1:0-22512 GCA_964614375.1 uncultured Anaerolineaceae bacterium | reverse complement strand
GGATTGTGCCGCCGGGGACGGGCATCCTCATCATGACGGCTGACCGCACCGAAGTCTATAACAATCGCATTCGCAACAACCAGACGATGGGACTGGGTGTGACCAGCCTGTATATGATTTTCCCGCGGGATACCGTGTTTGACCTTGGCCCACTGCCAGAAGGCAATTGGATTCACGATAACGAATGGGAAAATAACGGTTATGAGCCAACGGGGATTGTCGCCGACATCGGCATTCCCGGCGCGGACATCCTGTGGACGGGCGAGGGCTGGACGAACTCCTTCGATGAATCGGGCGCATCATCCTTCCCGCCGATTCTGCCCGGACGCAACTGGCCTGACCCGGCACGTCGCGCACTCTGGCGCTTCTATGATGTGTTGATTGGCCTGCTGCTCTAGTGGGCTGCGCTAGGGAACAATTACAGGGGCGAGTCGCATTGACTCGCCCTTTCAGCGTCTAGCACGCAATCACAGTCACGATACAGGTGTGCCTTTGCCGGTTTCGAGGTAGGTCTTCAGGCTGGTGAGAAACCACGCCCAATTGTAGCTGACGCTGGCGAACGAGCCTTCGGTAGAAGCATAGTCGCGATGACCGAGCAGCACCTTTGTACCATTATCCACCGGTGTCAAATCCCACGTTATGCGCGTACCTTGCCAATCGGGCGCGCCCTGCTTCACCGTCCATTCGACGTATTGCTGTGGATTCAGTTTCTTCACATCCAGCTTGATAGTGAAAGCCGGATTGGAGAAGCCAAATTCACTGCTTGACCCTTCCTTTGGCTGCGCTTTGCTGTTGGTTGTCCACCATGCCGCAAGACCATCCTGTTTGGTCAGGGCTTGATAGACCTTATCGGGTGTGCTTTGGATAACGACTTCGTGCAGTATATCTGGCATGACAATACTCCTCTATAAACTTAACCGTTTGGTTAACTACTGAACGAAAAAAAGGGTTACATCCAGAAACTGTGATAGACAGCGGCATACAGATCGACATCAGGCTTCCACTAACAGGGGAACAAGCCCGTTCAGGCAGGCATCCCAACCCACACGATGGCTGTCGGCACTGTCCTGATTGGCGAGGCGATCATGGCGCAGCACCAATTCCGTGCCCTCATCATGCTCATGGAATTCGACGGTCACGAGCATTTCGCGTTGTTCGCTGTCGTTGACCCATATCCACGTAAACACCAATTTTTCCGGGCGCACGATTTCGACATATTTGCCTGTCACCGGGATGGCACTACCATCACCCTGAATGATGTCGATACGATAGATACCGCCGACTCTCACGTCGAGCGAGACAACAGGGGCTTTGCCACCGGGACGAAACCAGCGCGTCATCGCCTCGGCATCAATCCATGCCTTGAAGACTTTTTCACGCGGGGCGTTCAATATGCGCCGCATCGTGAGTGATACGCCCGTATCAGGGGGAGGTATGGTCATCATCTGTCTCCTGTAGATAGCGTTCGAGTGAATCAATCTGCGTTTCCCAGAATGCTTTATAGTGTGCCAGCCAATCGGCAGCATCTTTGAGCGTGCTGGCATTCAGGTGCAGATAGTGTGTGCGTCCATCTTTGCGCCGTGTGATGAGTCCAGCCTCTTCCAACACACGCAAATGTTTGGAAATCGCCGGGGCGGTCATTTCAAACGGTTCAGCCACTTCCGATACCGTCGCCTCGCCGTCTGTCAGACGCAATAAGATTGCGCGCCGTGTCGGGTCGGACAGCGCGGAGAATATCTGGTCAAGGGACGGCGGCTCATAGTTAACCATACGGTTAACTATATAGTATCTTTGTTCGAGTGTCAAGCGGATGGCTGCTGTGATAGCAACATATCCGGCTGTCGTGGAGGGAGACCTTGAGTCACTTGAGCAGACCTGGTTTTTTGTAGTCGTGCGGTTTTAACCCCCAGAGGGACATTGCGCCATCAATACGCCCCGCTGCGGAGGAGGACACGGGGCAGGGTCATCATCAGAATCTGGGCATCGAGCTTGATAGACCAGTTCTCGATATAATAGATGTCCAGCAAACACATTTCCTCAAACGGCACGTCACTGCGTCCGCTGACTTGCCAGAGTCCGGTCATGCCGGGAATGGTCTTGAGGCGCTGCATCTGCCATGATTCATAGAGTTCGACCTCATCGGGTGTGGGCGGGCGCGGCCCCACGAGGCTCATTTGTCCGCGCACGACATTAAAGATATTGGGCAGTTCATCCAGACTGGTCTGGCGCAAAAATTTACCGACTCGGGTGACACGCGGGTCATCTTTCAGTTTGGGATGGCGTGGGTCTTCGCCCGACGCCCTGACAATTTCGGCGTGCAGTTGATCCGCACCCGGAATCATGCTGCGGAACTTCAGCATATTGAATGGCTTGCCATTCTCCCCCACGCGCCGCTGATGATAAAAAACCGCCCCCGGCGATTCCAGACGGATGGCGAGGGCAATCAGGAGAATCAGGGGGATGAGAATCGGCAGGGCCAGCACAATCAGGCCAATATCTATCGCCCGTTTGAGCAGCCGATTCGTGCCACGCAGCGGTTCGCTGCCGGTCACACCCAGCAGCGGGATACCATCCAGATTTTCAACCTGTACCTGTCGTAGATTCAACTGGAACACATCTGGCACAACGCGCACATCCACGCCCGCCTGCCGACAGGTCTCAATAATGTGCATGATGCGGTCATGGTGTTTCCAGCGCAGCGTGATAATCACCAATTCGACATTGTGCTTGCCAAGCGCTTCGGACAGATTATCCAATCCACCTAAACCGATGACTCGTCCAATGTTGACACTGCCCCGTTCGGGATTGTCGTCGATATACCCAACGGGCGCATAACCCAATTCTTTGCGCGCGACCATCGTGCGGAGAATCGCTTGCCCTACATCCCCAACGCCGACCAGCAGCACCCGCTGCACGCCTACGCCCCGATTGCGGAGATTCGCCAACACCATCCGCCGGATAATCCGCGCCAGCGCCAGCAGCCCAATTGTAATCACCGCCACATACAGCAGCATCAATCGGCTGAAGACCAGTGGCTGAAACAGGAAAAACAGACTGAGCAGCACAAATGTCGCCCGCGCCACGCCGTTGATGATGACCGACACCTCTTCCATGAAGCTGCGACCACGCAACGCACGATAGAGGCCGCTGCCCTGAAAGCTCAAATAAATCAGCAGGATGTAAATCAGCCCATAGGGGATATAGGGCGCGAATCCGCTGCGATTGGGGTCGAAGACCGGGCGCAGAATCTGCAAGTCATAGCGAGCGATATAACCCAGCGCAAACGCTGCGAATCCCAGCGCCGCATCCAACGCAGGGAACAGCCAGCGTGGTTCTGGGGATGGGAAGGTTGGCGGGTGGTGCTGCTGATTATCGTTCATATCGTCCTATCGCTGTACGGCGCGGCGGTAACTATCAACCGTCAGTTGTGCGGTGCGTGCCCATGTAAATGCGCGTGCTGCCTGTAATCCGGCAGTTCGTGCCCTATCGCGCCATGCTGCATCGTGGAAAGCCCGTTGGAGGGCGTCCCTCCATGTGTCTACCTCGTGCGGCGGCAGGCACAGCCCCGCATCACCCGCCACCTCTGGCAGCGACGACACGTTCGATGTGATAACCGGCGTCCCACAGGCCATCGCTTCCAGCACGGGCAGACCGAATCCCTCAAAAACGGAGGGGTAAATGAATAGTTCGGCGCTATTGTACCAGAACGGCACAGCGTCGGCAGGGATAAATCCCGGCAGCAGCACCTTATCGTTGAGTTTGTGACGGTTAATCGTGGCGAAAACATCCTCAAACTGCCAGCCTTTGCCCCCCGCCAGTACCAGCGGCAGACGCGCACGCTCCGGCAGTTGGGCGTAGGCTTCGAGCAGCGTTGTGAGGTTTTTGCGTGGCTCAATCGTGCCCAGATACAACCAGTATCGGTCTGGTAAATGCAGGCGTTTACGAAAGGCAGCCACCGCTTCTTGTGGCAGCGGACGAAAGACAGCGGCGTCATAGGCCAGCGGCGTCACGTCGATTGTTTCGGGCGGGATGTCCAGCAGGTCAGTCAAATCGCGGGCGGTGCTGTGTGAAATGGCGATAATACGTTGAGCGCGGCGACAGGTGCGGGCAGTCAAGGCGCGCAAATACAATCGGCGGGCAGTCGCAAGGCGTTCGGGATAGCGCATGAAGGTTAAATCGTACACCGTGACGACCATTGGCTTATTGAGCGCCATCGGCGCGACAAAGGCCATTGCATGATACAGGTCAAATGCACCCAATTGAAACGGCTGGATGGCCTGTTCCCACAGGATGCGCTTGATGGGCGATTCGGTATCTAATCGTGCGCGGCGCATCGTCACACCATCGTATGCCGCCTGATTCGCGCCGCCAACCATCGCCGTCAACTGCCAGTCATCCGGCACCGCTTCCGGCAAATAGCGCAGCAGGTGGTCGATGTAACTGTGTATCCCGGCGGAACGATAACCGGGCTGGCTGGATAACAGATGGGCGTTGAGGCCGATGTGCATAGATGTCCTTTTGAGCCGCTGGCGCAAAATCGGTCAGGCAGCGTCGTAGTATAACGTGGCGCGAGTGACGTGAACAGTCGTTTCGATAATAAAAAAGCGACCGTCGTGAACTGTTCACAACGGTCTTTTGAAAAGCGCGGTTAGGGCACGTTGCGATTATGGACTAAACGCAAGCCCGGCGATGAACAAGGTCGCCGTGCGCTCGAAGTCCGGCAGGCGTTCTTCAAATTGCGCCGCCGCAGTCGTCAGTGTGAGCGCATAGGCTGTCTCGTCCTGAATATAGACATAGATAATCAGGCGTAAGCGCGTGCCAGAAACCGTCGCTTCTACGATGAGCCGTGCAGCATCCTGCCCAATGACCGTGATAAGCTCTTGCTCGATGACGCGAATGCCGGTCGGCAAGGCTTCGACCTGTGCCTCGAAGTAGGATGCCAGCGTTTCGCCGTCGGGCACAGCTTCAGACGTGATGTTGACGTTGGTGAGCGGGTCGCCTGCTTCTACTTCCGAGTCGAATGCCCAGAACAGCACCGAATCCGGGTCGATGGTGTCGGCAGTATCGGCAAAGTCTGGATTTACATCTGCCAATTCTTCGCGAATTGCCTCTATATCAACAGCGCCCCCGACGAAACTTTCTGGCAGCCACAGCGCCACGGTATCCGCACTGAGCAGCGCCCAATCATCGGGAATGCGGGTGATGGCTTGCGTATATTCTAATCGCAGCCTGACTTCATCCCGGAAGGTATAGGGGTAGATGCTGCTCCATGTCAGTATCCAGTCGTAATCATCACGGGCAGCGGCATACGACCCTTGCGCTTCGTAAATCTGCCCGCGTATATACCGTCTGCTGCCGCTGTCGGCTGCATCTATCGCGCGGTTGATGGCATTGAGCGCGGCGGGATAATTGCCGAGTGTGAGTTCAGCCCGTGCGAGGTATTCTTCGGCAACAGGTCGCAAGCCGCCGCTCAAGCCACTGCCGAGACTGCGATTGAGCAGGTCGCGCGCTTCGGAATAGGTGTCCTCAGCGCCCGCTTCGGCTTGATCGACCAGAATCCGCGCCTGGATGAGCAGGATTTCAGCGTCGGGGATGACACCTTCACCCAATAAGGCGGCGGCATCGTCCTGCGCGGTTTCATAATCCCCACCCAGATAGGCCATCTGCATTCGCGTGGCGCGATAGATCGGGTCTTCGGTGAGGTCAAAGGCGCGTGAATAATCGTCCGCCGCCAGACTATAACGCCCCTGCCGCTGGTACAATTCCGCCCGCGCCAGCAGCGCTGGAATATAATAGGGGTCGGTTTCGTCACCTTGCAGCGCCCGTGAATAATAATCCAGCGCGAGGTCGGTCTTGCCTTCGAGTAGATGAGCATCCGCCCACAGTTTGAAGCCGCGCACGCTGTTGGGATAGCGAATCAGATATTCTTGACTGTAGATGACGGCCCAACCGGGCAGGTCTTGCGCCAACGCCGATTCAACCTGAATAGCCAGCGCCGCCTCATTGAAGGGGTCGATATAGAGCGTTTCGTAGGCCTCCTGACGGGCACTGTCATAATCGCCCTGCGCGAAGTAGATACGAGTTCGTTCCTCACGCAGATACGTATCACGGATGAGTTCGGGGACACGTTCAAAAGCGCCGTTGATGACTTCCAACGCGGCGTCAAGATTGCCTTCCAGACTATAGCGCCGCGCGAGGAAGACATAGGCCAGTGTGTAACGCGGGTTGCTGGCGATGGTTTCTTCCATGCGCGTTTCGATGTCGTCAAAATAATCTTCGGCCTCTGCCGTCCTGCCCGCAGCCAGCGCCCGCTGTGCCAATTCCAATTCAATTTCGGCATAACCCACATTGATGATGTCGCCGAAGGGTTCGCCGGGGGCTTCGGCTAGCCATTGTGCTTCTGCCGCTTGAATCGTTTCCAGTGCGGTGTCGGGGTCGCCGCGCCGCAGGTAGGCGATGGCCTCGGTATAGCCCGTATTGGGATTAAAGCGCCCATCAATAATTGCCTGTGTGCCGACCAGTGGGAAAACGGGTTCGGGGTCGTTGTTGTTCAACAGCGCGACGGCGGTGCGAATCGCGGGGTCAGCAAACACGGGCAGGAACTCACCGATTGGCGTCTGACTCGGTGTGACATCACGGCGTCCGGGTGTGATGAAGGGGTCGATTGTTGGACTGGGCGTGAGGGTGATGTCGGGTGTCGAAGAAGGCGTCGGCGTAATACCGAGTGTCGCTGTCGGCGTGACGGTGAATGTCGCTGTGGCGGTGTGTGTGGGCGCGAACAAGACCGCACGCGCATCGGGATTGTTGAGGATAATTGCGCCTGCGACCAATGCCACGACAGTCAAGACGGCAAAGATCGTCGCCCCGACCTGAAACCGCAGCACGAGGACATCGCGTTCGCCCGCGCGACGTTTCTCTTTCTTCACCCAGTTGATGGTGTCTGCTTCGGATGTGGCATAGAGATAGCCCTGCACGATTTCGTTGGCTTCCTCAACCGCACTGTCTAACCATGTGGGGTCGGGTACGGGCAGACCGGCCTCGCCCGGAGTCGGAATCTCCATGCCTTCTAAATAGGCGGATTGGCGGGGGTCGTCTTCCGGTTCGTCAGCATAGGCATATTCACGCAGCGAGTCATAGGCGGGTGGCGATATAGGCGAAGGGGCGGATGTGGCAGGTGGGGGCGCGGCGGGTGGTGCGGCTGCGGGGGTATCTTGACCGAGCAATTTCTCTGGTGTGATGCCGAGCGCCTTCAATGCCTGTAGTGCGGTGGCATTCTGTGGATTGATTTCCAACAATTTTTTCAGACAAAACAGCTTCTCTCGCGTGTCTGTCGCGATGCTGGTCATCCACAACCATGCCGACTCGTTATTGGGTTCAAGTTTGATGGCCTGCTGGAGTAATTGGCGTGCGGCCTCTTTTTGACCGGCCTTTGCCGCCGCTATCCCTCGTTGTCGCAAGTCGCGTGCTTGTTCGCTGGACACGTATCGCCCCCTGCAAGTCTGGTAAATAATTATAGATAAGACTATTTCACGATAAACATACCCCATCATTGTACAACAAGGCGGAAACGAAACACAAAAAGCAAATTGAGGCAGGGCAATCGCTTCAAAACTGGTTGAGCAGGTGAAGCAAGAAGTCATTGTCCATAGCGGCGCGAAAGCGTTTCTGTCGCAAGCTGCTTTTGGAGGTATCCTGCTTGAGCAAATTCAGCGCAACCGCACGCAGCACCGCCATGTTTTAGGCGCGTGCGTGGGGCTGTTGTCCCTGGCGGGTCATCCCTAGCGCTCTATTATTGCGGTCTATGCTGATACGTCACAGGCCAGTCGGCAGCGGTATAATGGCAGCATAGGTTCACCCGCACACGAACAGGACACAGCATGACCGCATCCCCCACATTTCAGGCGCAAGACCCCAATTTTGCCGAACGAGTCCGCGATAGTTTCAACCGGCAGGGCGTGATGGATTATCTCGGCGCGACGATGGTCGCTGTGCGTCCCGGTTACGTCGAGATTCATCTGCCCTATAAACCGCAGCTAGCGCAGCAGCACGGCTTTTTCCATGCGGGGATGGTCGGCACGATTGCGGACAGCGCGGGTGGTTATGCCGCCTATACCCTCATGCCTGCCGATGCGTCCGTATTGACGGTAGAATATAAGCTGAATTTATTGCGTCCGGCAGATGGCAACCTGCTGATTGCCCGCGCCAGCGTCATCAAAGCAGGTCGGACGTTGACGGTGTGCCGCGCCGATGTCGATGCGGTTAAAAATGGCGAATCGAAGCTGTGCGCGACCATGCAGCTTACCCTGATGACCATGCACGGTATGAGCGATAGGCCAGAGGGGACAGCCACATGAGTGACAATGAACGTGATTTTGCACAGGTGATTGCAGGGGTACTGGCGCAGCAGCCCTTTATGCAATATATCGGCACAGAATTGGGCGCGATGCGCGAGGGTTATGCTGAACTGCGCGTCCCCCATAAACCCGAACTGACACAGCATCATGGCTATTTTCATGCTGGAGTCGTCGGCACATTGGCGGACAATACCGCAGGCGCAGCGGCAGCGACTCTCGTCCCGGCAGGCGCGGATGTGTTGACGGTGGAGTTCAAGCTCAATTTGATGTCTCCGGCACAGGGCGAATGGTTGGTCGCGAAATCACAGGTCATCAAAGCCGGACGCACACTCACAGTCTGCCAATCTGATGTCTATGGCGTGACCGGCGACGACGAATCCCTGTGCGCGACGGCGCTGGTGACGCTTTTTGTCATCCAGCCGCAGGGGAAATAGCCGTTTCGCTAGCAGCAGGTCAACGGTCAGCAAAAAGCGCCGATACCGCGAATACATGGGGATAGATTGATGGGCGAGTTCGTGTCTGACGATTGTTTATGGTTATCCGCACCATGAAAAAATCCATTTTCGGTTACAATGGGAGTGTGATGTGTAACAAAGGGGAGTAGTCATGCCGATTCGTCCACTTGCGCCGGAAGAGTGTCCATCGTGTGGCGCGGTTCGCACGATGTTCGTCAACGACAACGGCAACCTCGAATGCAGCTTGTGTGCTTACCAGCAAGAAGAAAAAACCCTCAAACCCGAACCGAAAAAGCCGACCCCTGTCAAACGCGATTGGACGCCCTCGTATGCCATTTCGCATCCCGGTTCGCTGCAACCCTGGGCGCGGACGAAATTCAATACCGGGCAAGATTGCATCCGCCAGAAAGATTGGGCGGGCGCGATTCAGGCGTTTCAGGCGGCGCTGCAATATCAACCCGATTTTCTGGACGCGCACCTGTGGATTGTGCGGCTGTCGGACGACGAAAAGGTCAAACGCCGTCATCTGGATATTTTGCTGTCGCATAATCCCAATCACATGGAAGGGCTGCGCGAATTGATGGTGCTGAATGGTCGCCTGACGGAAGAAGAAGCCGCCCGCGCCGACCATTATAATGACCCCCAACAACGTCAGCTTGGTGTTGCTGTCGGTGTGAAAACGAAAGTGCTGTCCTGCCCTGTCTGTGAAGGCGACCTGACCGAAGATGTCGAACACGGTATTGTGCTGTGTGCCTATTGTGGTTATCAAACAGCAGTCAGCAGCAAGGCTGTGGGCGAAGACTCTTTAGCGATGGCGCTCATCGAACGCAAGGCCAAAGCCATCCAGTGGAAGATTGGCGAACGCTTCTTGCATTGCAATAACTGCGCCGCTGACCGGACGATACCCGGCACAAAACTCTCGACGCGCTGCCCCTTCTGCGGTTCAAATCATGTCATCGAACAGGACGCGCTGAAATCGTTCCAGCAGCCCGATGGATTGATTGCGTTTGAAGTCACGCGCGATGCTGCGGCACAAGCCATCCGTGACCGTCTGGACAGTGCGTGGGAGCGAATGAAGGGCTTCTTCGGCAATAACAAGGTCAAACAGGCCGTGATGAATGGTGTGTATATGCCCTTCTGGGTGTTTGATGCGGTAGTCAATGTCACCCGCACCACCATCGACAAACGCAGCGACCAGGCGCGGATGCAGGTGGTTAACCCCTATCAACGGGAACAATTCACTGACCTGATTAACGACATCGCGATCTGTGGCGTGACATCCCCAGCGCCCGACCTTACCACGCGCGTCGGACATTTTGATATGCACAGCGTTCGACCCTATACGCCCGACCTGCTGGCAAAGTATCCGGCGGAATTGTATCAGCTTGATTTTGATAAAGCGTCTATCGAGGCGCGCGGGCACGTCAGCGAGGTCATGCGCGAGAAATATGGTTATATACCCGAAAACGATATACAAATCAACATTTTCAGTGCAGTACAGTCGATGACGTTTCAATTGGTGTTGATGCCAGTGTATGTCGCCACGCTGTTAGAGGAAGACGGCGACGTGCGTTTGGCGCTGGTCAATGGTCAGACTGGGCACACGGTGTTGGGTAAAGCACAAAAACAGGGCAAATAACGGGCTGTTTGCCTCTGCTACTGGATACCCATACCCTGACGGATGATGCGTCGCAGATAGTAGCGGTCTAGCCCCATCACGATTATCAATACCAGCAGGGGAATGCCTGTCAGCGCAACCAGTCCTATCAAGACCACATTGCCCGTGTATAACCAGACGCCAATACTCAGCAAAACCAGCATCAAAGCCAACCAGAACCAGCGCAATGCCGCCCCTACGAACTGCACTTTCGCCGCGATATGGGTTTGATTGTTCTCGGTATACAGCACACCCCGTAATTGCTGCACCGCGTGAGTAGGGCGTCCAGAACGGTAGCTCAGACGATAGTATTCCATGCCAAAGTGATAGGGTTGATTGGGCTTTCTGGATTGGGTGGCTTTCGGTAATATCATCCGGGTTGAATAACCACCCAAAAATGACGCATTCGTCTGGTTCTCACGTATACCCAGAATACAATCATCCATTGATTTGTCGGATGATACCTGTATGTACCCCGCAAATCGGAATACATCGCCTATACCCGACTTTGAACGGTCTGATGAACGGGTGCTCATTGCTCTCTCCGAATTAGCGAAAAAACAGGATACGTTTATGATGCTGGTTCTACTTCGTCGGTAATCGGTTTCATGTTGGACAGGGTATCCGGCGGCACCATGTCGGTGGGATGCGGCTTGATCATTTCCGTCAGCAGCCACAACACGTCCGTTTCTAAGCGTTTATAAAATTGCTTCTGTGTCTCGCCGGGGATTTGTCCATTGAGGGTGTAGGTATAGGTCTCGTAAATTTCGCGACTCATGACCGTCATTTCTGGCTCCCATGTGTCGATGCGCTGCCAATTCCAATTCTGGCATTCGTACAATTCAAACACAATCCGCACCTCGCCATGTGCCCCCAGAAAGCGCATATCCAGCGCAATCGGTAGACCGAGTGTGCGTTTGTTGATTTTCTTCTTGATTTGTTGCGTCAGATGGCGCGCGACAGGTTGCAGCCCCTTGCGAACTTTATCGACCGTGACCTGCCGGCTGCGTTTGACCTGTTTGTTCATCCGCTTGACCATGCCCTTACTGCCCAGTACCTGTGTGCGATTCACACGCCCATACATATCGTACTGACTCATTCGCATCGCGATGATTTTCCAGCCCAGCAGGTGCGCGCCATCCATACTGTGCAGCAATTTCAGCGCATGGAGGTTGGGTTGGTCAGTACACGGAATCAGCAGCGAGCCATTTTGCGCGTGGTGCTGCCACATCTGGCGGCGTCCACCGATGCTGTTGGGGTCTAGCTGCGGCATATTGGCATAAGGGGGCTGCCATGTGCCAAACGTGGGCGGGCGACTGAATAACAGGCGGAGAATGACGATGACCAGCCAGAGTAACAATAACGTGACACCGACACCCACAATCAGCAGGGCCACCTGAATCGGATTAGAGGTATCGACTTCGATGCCCAGCAGCGGCACGACAAACACACTGTCAACCGGCGTCACCTCGATTTGCCCGTCACTGCCGCTGCCGGCGCTGTTGATCGTTTCGGGTATAGTAACGGTGATACCGCCTGAATTGTCGTCAATCGTTGGCCCAAAGAGCGGCTCGACCTGATCTATGCCCACTTCGACGATGATAGACTGGCTGCTGCCCGCCGAGAAAAACTCATTGCCTGTCGCAAAGGTAAAGGGTACGCGCACAATCGCACCGGATTCGAGTGGTGGAAGTGTTTCGGCAGCAAT
The DNA here is from genome assembly GCA_964614375.1 of uncultured Anaerolineaceae bacterium. GTDB lineage: Bacteria > Chloroflexota > Anaerolineae > Aggregatilineales > Phototrophicaceae > CAZTLI01. Next base: position 10,338 of record CAZTLI010000010.1, on the reverse strand, counting down.
GATGCGCCCGGTGGACGAGATCAAGTTCACCGTTGCGTCTCCTTCTGCATCCCCACCTGTATTTGTGACCTCAACCTCAATCGTGATTTCACTTTCATCATTAGAAAACGCATACGTGAGATTGGTAATGGCATAATCAGGCGGATTATCCCCGTTGTCTTGTGCGATGAGGGGTGTCGCGGCGCAAACCAGCGCCAGCACCACCAACCCAATAATCAACCGTTGCATAGTCATCCCTTAGCGATGGGCATCAAGAGCAAGAACATGATAAACATCCTGATAGGGTGTTTTGGCGCCCACAGAACGCATCTATCTATCTCTCAACTATAGAACCAAAGTGTGAACTTTCCAAGTCGTGCGCCTGACGATTAACGCGCAGTCGCCCCACGCCTCCCGCACGCTCGAAGTACGCTCTACTATATAAATATGTCCGAATTATGTCCGAATTATGTCCAAAGTATAAGGACATAATCGCCCATTTTTGAGACCCTGTAGGCATCGTTTTATGTGCGCTATATGGAGGCTAAAATGCCACAGGGGCAACCACCTATATTCCCACCTGGAAATGGTGGTGGATGAAATCAAATGCAGGGGCTGCTCCACAAAAGCAGCCCTGCATGTTTTTATGGCGTTTGTATCCGAATGTGAGGACACGGGTTGGGCTGAATTAGACCATCAGAAAAAGCTCATCGCGGGTTCGCTGAATCAGGTCCTGCATATACGCTTTTGCGCCGCTATCTGATAGTTGCACACAGGCCATTTCTGCTGCGTCTAAGGTTTGCAGTGCGTCAGTGGTATTGCCCTGCCGACCTTCCATGTACGCCAGCGAATTTAGACTGTTGGCCTCTTCAAATATATTCCCCACTGCTTGCCATGTTTTCAGCGCGCCTTCAATATAGGGTTGTGCTTCTTGAAATTCGTTCAACTCAATATAGATCATTCCCATGAGTTGCTTCGTCGCGGCCTGATGATAGGGTAAATCGTCAAATGCGGGTGTCGATTGGAGTTCGCGTTGGGCGTAATGTATCCACGACAGAGCTTCCGCAAATTTCTCATCCTCAAAGTACATCGCCGCTTGCTCATAATCCATCTGTGCAAACCGATCCCAATTTTCCGCACGGGCATAAAAGTGTTTGGCACGTTGCAAGTAATGTGCTGCCCGACGCCCCTGATTTTTTCGACGGTAAATGAGCGCCATCATATAGAGCGAATCCGCCATTGCCTGGACATCGCTCCGTTGGCGCCACAGGTCGTATGCTTTACAACCATACACTCGAGCATTATCAAATTCGTATAATGCCAAATACACCTGGCTCAAACTTAGATAAATTTGCGCTCTAAAATGATCCTTTCCGAGCTTATCGGCAAGTTTCAGGGCATCGGCAACAAGTTCAGGGCTAATCGCGTGACCAAGTTTTTGCAGACTGTTTCTGAAAAAGCGCGTATAAATCCGAACATATTCTTCAAGCAGCGCATCTGTATTTGCGTATGTCAGGGCACGTTCAAATTTCTTGACCGCAGAACTGTCGTTACCGAGAAGCGCCTCATTTTGCCCATAATACAGAAACAACCTCACTTTTTTGAGATAGTAATCGGGTTGCTTATATCCGTAATTCAACACTGCTCCGTAAAATATATCAATACATTGGGCACAGTGTTTACGGACGGTGACCCACTGATAAATCAGCAGTAAGGTGTTGGCTGCGAGTGATTGGAAAGCCTGACGCTGCGCCGCAATCTTCATCGCATGCAGGAGTTTGGAAGCGTGTTCATCAAGCCATGTGAAATTCTGATGTTGTTCCTGTGCTTCTAGCAGCAAATCTTGTATTTCGTCATATTCCATGTCGTCGTGACTACTATATTGAGACATTTCCTCACCTGTAATAATCCGCAGCTATATATTTGTCATCCCGCCATCCATTAGCTTGTATTATATAGTACAAATATAAAATCCAAAAGTCGGCTAATAAAGAATCAAAACGAGGCAGCCACAGAAGACTACCTCGTCTGAATATCGTGTTGGGTGGTCAGGTTTTATGACGCGGGTTGCAGGCGCAGGATGACGCCGCTGTAATCGACCAGATAGAGTTCGCCCGCTTCATCTTCGCCAAAAGAGCTAATCTGGCGGCTGGTACGCAGGAAAACGCTGTACCGCCAACCGCCATTCAAATCACGATAGGCCGCCCAGACATTGCCCGAACACCAATCGCCGAATAGATAGACTCCCGCCAATTCATCCGCCAGCGTTTGCCCACGATACACATAGCCGCCTGTAATGGAGCAGCCACCACTGTGGTCATATTCGATTATCGGCAGCACCATATCGGCAGGGGCTTGCGCGCCAGAGAAGGTATGTAGTCCCTCAAAAACATTCCAGCCATAATTTTCGCCACCGGGACTATCGGCGGGTTGGAAGTTGACCTCTTCCCACTGATTTTCCCCGACATCGGCAAGATACATATCGCCTGTTGCGCGGTCAAAGCTGAAGCGCCACACATTCCGCAAGCCATAGGCCCAGATTTCGTCCGCGCCATCGGCATTCACAAAGGGATTGTCTTCGGGGATGGTGTAGCCCGCCTCGGTGTTCACATCAATCCGTAAAATTTTGCCCAATAGGGTGTCGCGGTTTTGCCCGTTGCCTTGCGGGTCATTCGCAGAACCCCCATCGCCGACAGAGATATAGAGATACCCATCCAGACCGAAGGCCATGTGCCCGCCATTATGATTAGCGAAGGGTTGTGCCAGCGTGAAAAGGATACGGGCACTAGACGGGTCGGCAACATCGGGATTTTCGGCGCTAACGGTGTAACGGGCGACAACGGTTGCGCCGCTCAAGTCGTTATAATTGATGTAAAAGTAGCCGTTTTCGGCAAAGTTGGGGTGAAACGCCAATCCCAGCAAACCGCGCTCGGTATAGCGTCCGCTGTGGACATCGGCATGTAACAGGCCGCTGACATCCAGAAATACAGGCGTCTGCACAAGATCGTCGCGCAATATCCAGATTCGCCCACCCTGTTCCATCACAAACAGGCGATTGGTCCCATCACCCGCATTTGTGACCAAAATAGGGCGATTGAAGCCGCTGGACACAGTGACAAACTGCACCGCATTCGCATTGGGCGCGGTGTCGCGTTGGGTAACGGGCGGTTCGACATCCGGGGTTGCATCTTGCCCCCATACCGTTGGAATTATTAGCAGTAGAACCATTATCAGAAACAGGATCGTTTTCCGCATCAAGAGCACTCTTATCTCTACTTGTCTATCGGTTGGGTGTATTCTACCTAAAATTGGCGTGGTGATAAGACCGATACATCTGAGTATGAAATAAAAACAGCCTGGATCGTTGATACAAGCTGTCTGGTCGTTGTTTAGAATGGCGGATAGATCAAGCCTGATCGCCCGCTTATGCCCGTTCACCCAGACGGCGTTCAGTACCCGCCAGCAAGCGACCGATGTTTTCGCGAAAGCGCAGGATAATCAGCAGCGACACCGCCGCGATATACGGGATGAGTTCCCATGTGAGCGCGCCCTGCCCGATGAGGATCGCCATCCACAAGAACGCCAGCAAAAAGGCCATCAACACACCCAGCGATACATAGCGTGTGACCAGTACAATCAAGCCGCCCAAACTGACCATCGCCAGAATAATCCACCACGGCGCAACCGTCAGCAATGTGCCGAACGCCGTTGCCGCGCCTTTACCGCCACGAAAGCGGGTGACAATGCGTCCATTTCGGATGGTGGTGCTGAGCAGGGTGGCGAACAACGACCAGTTATGCCCCACAATCACCACCACACCGGCTATGGTCGTGGCCGATGCTTTGCTCGATGTGCCTGAATCGGTCAAAATCCACCACGCAAGGAAAATGGCAATCGCGCCTTTGGCGATGTCAATCCCTGCGGTGAGGAAACCCCAGCCTAAACCCAATGCGCGGGCGATATTCGTGCCGCCCATGTTGCCGCTGCCGATTTCAAAGATATTGACATTTTTTAGGCGGGCGATGAAATAGGCTGTAGGTAGTGATCCGATGAGGTAACACAAAACAATGGTGATGATGAGACGGATGAGTTTTTCTTCTGCGCCGGGCATAATGCCACCACCTGATTATTGTGACGGATAGGTTGGAAAGGGCGAAATAGATGTGCTGCAAAAGTGTGTGCGTAAATTACTAATCATAACACAGTGTAAAGCGCGACGATGCGAAAATAAGATAAAAGAATTGTTAATGTTTTAACGCAAATAGCATGTATCTGCCATTATACAGCAACTTTCTTTAATCAACTGCAATGTTTTCAGAGGGTCGGCGCGTGCCGGCATCTTGTTTTTTTAAGGGTCATCTCTGGCGCAACTTGCCGTTTTCGTGTTCAATTACACCACGACTTTGCGCCACACAGGGGCACATATGGATTACGAGTATACCATTGAAGACAAACCGACACAGGCCGACATCAACACACTACAGCAGGGTCTGATAAACTTTAATCTACAGCATATTCCGGGCTTGCGTGACCAACCCCAGGGCGATGTCGCAGTCGTCGCCCGCGACAGCAATGGCGTCATCGTCGGCGGCGCCTATGGCGAAATCAGTTGGGGCTGGTTATTTGTCGATATTTTGTGGGTACATGCTTCGCAGCGCGGGACAGGTCTGGGCACACGTATCCTGAACACCATCGAGCAAACCGCTGTCCAGCGCGGGATTGATAAAGTCTATTTATATACCACCAGTTTTCAGGCGCGACCCTTTTACATCAAACAGGGTTATGAGCAGTGGGGCGCGCTGCCAGACTATCCACCGGGACACACCTATTTCTTCATGAGGAAAAGTCCGATTCCGAATAATCCCGGCCTCATCGACCCCACGCTTGACATCATCGACGATCCCAGCGCCGATGTCGAACGAGCATTAGACGCTGGATTGCGCGGGCACATCAACGAATACGTACTCCTGGACGAACGCAAACTGGCGATATTCATCCGCGAGGCAGGTGCGGTGCGCGGCAGTGGGCAGGTCGTGGGTGGGTTGCTGGCGGCGACCTATTGGACGTGGTGTGAACTCTATTTCATGTGGCTGGATGAACGCCTGCGTGGTCAGGGTTGGGGCAAACGTCTGTTCAACCTTTTGGAAGCTGAATGTGCGCGGCGCGGCGCGTATCATTTCCGCACCGATACCGCCGATTTTCAGGGATTGGGCTTTTACTTAAAACTCGGCTTTGAAGTTGAAGGCACGCTGCCTGACCGTCCACCCGACCATACTTCTTATTTCATCCGGCGGCAAAAAAAGTAGACAGCGCGCGATAGTACCGGCGCAAACTGCGCGTTTAATTGTAGAAGTTACGCGGTTGAAGCGCATTCTCGCTCAGTCAAGGGGTTTAAACCCCTTGACGCAGCGATCACCTGTGCTAGTCCTAAATTGATTACTCCAGCCGCTCATAATCCCACGGATTGTCGGGATACCATGTCACAACATAGGGCTTGCCATCGTGCAGATAGACATTCACCTGCAATTCGCCTGTCGTCCACCGCCACAGCGTAATGGATGTGCGATAGTAGGCCCTGATTCACGTCATTACAATAAGTGTTGCAACAGTATAGACCGGTTTTCTGGATAGGTCGCCCGATTTGCTGAAAAATTCACAAAGTTTATAATCATTATGGAATATGAATACTAATACAGGCAAAAAACCATCTACCTGTTATTGATAGATGGTCGTTCATGTGCTAGATGATAGTGTGAGGGGGGGTGCGTTAATCGGCTGGGGCGGCCTGTGCCAGACGGACTGCCTCGCGCCGGAGGATGATTTCATAGATGATGAGGGACGCCACCACCAGCCCGAACAGATACGGGCCAATGATTTCCAGCCCAAATGACGCCGCCAGCACACCCGCCAGACCGGGTAAAAAGGCGATGCCCATACCCGCTATGCCAATCTGGAAGCCGATGGCATTGGGTGCATGACGCAGCCCGACGCGCTGTGGAGTCTCGGCTATCAAGATAGGGAATAACGCCGCGAAGCCAAAGCCCGTAATCAGCAATGCCACAAAATTGCCCGCGTCCGGCAGGTTGAGCGTCAGCAGCAGTGTGCCGACCAACCCGGCCAGCATACTCAGGCGAATCAGGGTGCGATTGCTCATGCGGTCAGCCAGCACGCCCATAAAGATTCGTCCTATCGTGAAGCTGCCCCAGTAAACGCTAATCCAGAAAGTCGCCGTTTCCTGCGGGATATTACGCCCTTCAACGAACAGATTATTGGTCAACTGACCGACACCCGCCTCTGCCCCCGCATAGAAGAAGAACAGCAGCAGACCAAACATCACCAGCGGCACGCGCAGCGTATCGCGCACACTTGCACCGGTTACAGGCTGCCCGGTCATGTTGGGTTCGTCGTTTTGCAGGACACGCCATTGTTGGCGCGTGATAAAAATGATCACACTCACCAGTCCATAAACACCCGCGACGACAACATAACTCCAGCGCCATGACTGTCCCCATGTGATGACAATCAATGTCACAATTGGCGGGCCTATGGTCGTGCCCACACCAAAAGCCGCGTGCAGCCAGTTGAGTCGCCCCGCGCTGTAATGCGCCGAAACATAGGTGTTCATCCCGGAGTCGGTGATTCCGCCGCCGATACCGCCCAGGAGCGCCGCGATGAGCAGCACTCCCCACGATGGCGCAAGCATAAACACGAGGACGCCTATCGTCGCGGCAAGTGTGCCCATGAGCAAGAATGTGCCCGTGCCGAAGCGTTGTATCCCGCGCCCGCTGAGGAAGCTGCTGCCCAGATGCCCAATCGTCAATGCGCCCAGCAGCACGCCAATCGAATCAATCGAGACTTGAAATGTGTCCTGAATATAGAGCCACGCGATGTTCAGGATGCCGCCGCCCATCCCCAGCGCCACGAAGGTCACATAGGCGATGAGCAGGGGCGTCCATGATGCGTTTTGCTTTGATTTTTCCATGCTGTGTGTCAACCAGTGAAAAAAGCGGCTGCGCGCCGCAAGAAGGTAATTTATTGATTCAACACCATGTATGGGAACGTTTTCAAGTCCCAGTTGAGGCGGGGGCGGAGTCCAATACGATGCAACCGGCTTGATGGGGATGGTCATACACATAGGCATCGGCGGGCACATCGCGGATGATATAGACCACGGCGAAATCGCCGAGCGCGCCCATGAGCATTATGGAGGATAAGATACTCAACAGGACATCATTCGTCATCAGCGCGAGGATACCGGGCAGAAGAGCCGTTGTGAGCGTAGGCAGCAGCGCACCAATCTTATAGCCGCGCGCGGGCATTGGGGTTTGACTGTGGGCATAGGGCGTGAGGACATGCCAGATAATGCCGAAGCGGATTTTCGTGGGGGATACGCGCCCGAATACGATCCAACCGATGGCGTGGGTGAATTCATGGGCAATCGTCAGCAGCAGGATACCGGGTAGTAATAGCAGCAGGGTCCGCCATGTGAACAAACTGCTGGCAAAGGCGTCCCAACCCTGTAGCAGCAGATGCAGCAGCGGGAAAACCAGCAGCAGCGGCAGCACCCAACGCCGTATCATCGGTATGAGGGTGTCAAACGGCAGCGACACGTCCCGGCCTGCGGGCAATGTCCCCGTTTCCAATGGTGACGGATGGAACATGACGTATCGGGCTGTTTATGCCGTTGGTTTCTGGCGGGCGATGTCTGCCAATACTTCACCCGCGGCCCGGCAAAACAGCGTCAATAAACTGGTATCCAGGTCGGAGAAGGGCTGATCACCCGGCTGGTTGAGCGCCTCGACCATGCCCCATACCCGACCATTGCCGATTAAAGGCGCGGCGGCAATCGACTGTGTGCGGAACTTAAACTCATCATCAACCAGATGCGAGAAGCGATTGTCACGGCGCACATCACGCACCAGCGCGGGCTGTCCTGTTTGCACCACCCAGCCAGCAATGCCTTCATCGGCAGGCATCCGAAAGCCCGTCAAATCCTGCGACAGTGCCCCATCGACCAGCACAAACACCAGTTCATCGGTCTCTTCATCAATCAGTGCCAGCGACCCGTCGGGCGCACTCATCAGGCTGAGGGCTTTGTGCAGGATGTCTTTCAGCAGGGGCATCAGATCGGCATCACTCATGATTTGCACGTTGAGCAGCTCGTTCAGGCTTTTCACGAATTCACGCAGCTCCCGCACCTCGCGGGTGAGTTCGTCGTTTTCAGTCTTGAGGCGGGCATTTTCTTTTTGTACAAAGGCGGCGGGGTTTGTCGCCATGATTATCTCCAGTCTCTGTACGATAGGTTAAGTAAACACCTTAATTCTAGTATACTGTTTCTCATTCGCGCGAATAAGGGGAACTTGGTGCTATTTATCAAGTGTACACAAGTGTAAATTGTGAAGGGCGTTCCCCATGCCACAAACGGCACATCAACGGGATGCGAATTGCCGCTGCCCGCTAGCCCAGTACGATTAAGTTACGCCAGAGGCTAAAGCCACTGTCCCTTACCCAGATCCTCAGCCGCTGGTCTGAAAACCTGAACCATTCAGGAAAACACACACCGGTAACAGTTGCGCTTGTTCCGCCACCCGTTAAAACGTGCGCCTGCCCGAAAGATACGTCATCTGAAGCTGGCACGATCAGCAAAGGCTGCGTTTTGCACGAGAACAATTGTCCACTTCAGTGGACGTGGCCCTGTGGCAGCCCGATGATAGCGGTGTTGTGTACCGTCAGCGTCTGGCGGCGCAAACGACAAATGGGGGATTGGAGACAGGCGTATGGATAACTGAATAGCTACAGCCTGACGGAAGGGGTTTGGAGACAGATCGCCAACAGCCAACCGCGCCTACCACGTCCGCATGTCATAGGGTAGATGGTCGAGGCGGTTAATGTACAGCAGACGCATCTGATCAGAGTGTTCCGCCATAAAGTCGATGCGCGTGATTCCGGTGTTGTAGTGGGCATAAAAGACCCGGCGCGGTGAATCCGGCAGTTGATTCAGCAGTGCCTTCAACAAGCGGTCTAAGAATCCGGCATGAGACACCAGCGCAATCCGGTCATCTGAATCCGCACGTTCGCGCAGGGCCGCCGCCACCCGCAGCGCCCGATATTGTGTGTGGGTCTCATCTTCTTTTGTCATCGCAACAGGCCACCAGCCCGCTTCGGTTATCGTGTCTGGCAAAATGTAGCTGGGGAACTGTTCGGCAATTTCTGCACGGCTGAGTCCGCCATGACCTGTCGAATTGCCCTGTTCGTCTTCCAGAAAAATCCCGCCAACTTCGTGCAAATCGACCCAGGCTTCGGGCGCAATCCCCATCGTCTCGGCGAGGGGCTGTGCCGTTTGCAGGGCGCGGTGCATGGGACTGCAATAGATGTGGCTGAAGGTGTACCCCTTTGCTTTCGGGTTGAGGTCCTCGCTGGCATCTTTGGTGAACTGCGCCAGACGTTCGGCCTGCTGCCAGCCGACTTTGGTCAGCTCCGGGTCTTTGACGCGCTTCGTCACGTCGATGAGGGCGTTATTGTAGGATTGTCCGTGCCGGATGAAATAGAGTTCCATGCGTGCGGGTCTGCCTTATCGGGTTGAATGCGGCTCGTCTGCGTGTCTCATTATACAGATGACTGTGACGAAGGGCATAGCCAATCAAACCAATTTTGCGCGATGCTGCAACTCACTTGCAGCCGCATCCGTATAGAGCGATAACTGGTAGGATGTGAAACGAGGACACGATGGGCGACGATAGTCATCTTAACGACATTTTGCGCCGCGTGGAAAATCCTTATCGTCGTAATGTGATCTGGATAGGGCATCTGGCGCTGGCGCTGATTGTCAGCTTTCTGGCGCAGCTTCTGATACAGATGCTTGTTCCATTTTCCAGTCTGGGTCAGGCGGCGGCGACGGCAATTGGATTTTCGGTATTGTGGTTTGTGGTGCTGATGCTGCATCTGGGGGTGGTTATCAGTCTCAATCGACGCGATAAAGCGGTACTGCATACCCTGAAAGCGATGCGTTATGACATTTCACAAAACCCCAAAGCCAAACGTGACTCCGGGCGCGAAGTGGACAGTTATCCCACCCATCTCAGCGATGAAGGTGAACTGATCTATGTCGATGAGTATGAGGCAGACGAAGAGTCCCGCCTTTATCACGACTGATGAGAATGGTCTATCATCATCTATCTGACTTGTGCATGACGTTATACACTATAGGCGTGGAGACGGATGCGCCTGATTGCCCTTTTACAAAAGGATTTTAAAGATGGCTAATCGTTTTGAATTGTTTCAACGTCTCGTCCTTAAATTGACCAAACGCCGCGCCCATTTCGCCACCTTCGCTTTCAAAATCCTCGCCGCGACCAATAT